>NZ_JBYLHW010000037.1:0-27106 GCF_057747715.1 Bacillus sp. JST-5
ACGTTGCCAAGCAAAAGTAGTTCAAGTAAGGAAGAAGGAGAAATTGAACCACTCAATTTCTCCTTCTTTCTATTTTCTTTATTAATTTTTAAATTTTGGGGTTTAAGGAAAAATTATTCATAACTATTGAATATGAATTTGCAAGTCGACAAAAATCTTGCAACTAGATGGTTTTATTTGAAAGTTGAACGTTCAAGAGTGAATTTGTTAACCAAGTAATCGAAAAAATCTTGCGACTCATATTAATTTATTTGCAAGTCGAAAATTCAAGGTTGATTTTTTCACAAAAAGAAAGGATTGGCGAGTGCCAATCCTGACCGAATGAATGTATATTTACAACTCTGGTCATCGAATTTGTAAGTTTATAAAGGGATTTTGTAACTTTTGAATATTTATTTGCAACTAGAAAACATCGTATTTGCAAGTTCTAAAGAAAAATTTGTAACTATCGAAAAATTATTTGTAACTCACGAATATTTTCTTGTAAGTCGCTAAAAAATCTTGCAACTAGGTTGATTTTATTTGCAAGTTGAGCGTTTAAGATTGAATTTGTTAACCAAGTGATCGATAAAATTTGCAATTCGTATTGTTTTATTCGCAAGTTGAACATTCGAGGTCATTTTTCATCAATAAGGAAGGATTGGCTGGTGTCAATCCTATATCTGATTGAATGTACAGTTGCATACTTCGAAAATAAATTTGCAACTTAAACATTATTAACTTGCAACAAAAAAGAAAAAAATTGTAACCCCAATATTTTGGTTTGGGAAACTTAAGCATATAACAGAACTGTCCTTATTTTGTTACATAAAATGCAAAGCCATTGAAATTTTAAAAGAAAAATTTCACTGGCTTTTTCAATTATGAAGTGTGTTTTGTTTTGGAACTAAAAATTTAACTTGTCTAACTTTGGGTCACTTTAACGAACCAATCCTATATTGAGTTAGTTTGGTTTTGCTACATTATTATGTTAATATGTTTACATCCTTTATGCCATAATCTAAGTTGCAAAATTTCAGTAAAGTATCCATATGGAAAATGTCAGCTATAAAAAACTATAAGATTAATGAGTATAATCAGGGGTAAAAAATACTAATAGTGAATGCTAGCTAGTTTGTCATGATTTTTCATGAAATTATTTTTTGAAAAGGGGGTATTTTGTGCTAGAAAATGGCTTTATAGTGGCTGCAATCATTTTAATAATTAATATTGTTTATGTCTCGTTTTTTACCATTCGAATGATACTGACATTAAAAGGACAAAGATATATTGCTGCTCTAATAAGTATGATAGAAGTAGTTATTTACGTCATTGGACTAGGTTTAGTTTTAGAAAATCTGAATGAAATCCAAAATATCATTGCATACGCTATCGGTTATGGATTAGGCGTACTAATGGGAATGAAAATTGAAGAAAAATTAGCTTTAGGATACATTACTGTTAATGTTATTACAAAAGAATATAATGGAGAGTTGGCAAAAAATTTACGTTCTCAAGGATATGGTGTAACCTCTTGGCAAGCTCATGGACTTGAAGGAGACCGAATGGCATTGCAAATCTTAACACCAAGGAAATATGAACTTAAACTTTATCAAACGATTAAAGAATTAGACCCTAAAGCATTTATCATTGCTTATGAACCAAAAACTATCTATGGAGGTTTTTGGGTGAAATCTGTGAAAAAAGGGAAATTGGAACAATGACGAAGAAAAAAATGTTTTTTGTTCAAGAGAATGAATCCATTGATGAGTGTTTAATCCGGATGCAAAGAGAAGGATTTATTCCAATTAGAAGAATTGAACAACCGATTTTTAAAGAAATCTTGAATCAAGATGGACAAAAAGAATACGTAGCAATAGATCGTATTATAAAGTTTGAAGGAAAATCCATAAAATAAAAAAACACGAACATTATATGTACATTTTTATAAAATGTTCGATTTTTTATTGACAGAAAAAAAGATAGTTGTTAAGCTTAAGATATCAAAATTAAATGAATGAACCCCTCATATAATCATGGGAATATGGCCCATAAGTCTCTACCCAATAACCGTAAATTATTGGACTATGAGGGAAAGTTCTCTGCTGGTCAAATGATTAGAACCGTCTATTGTTATTAGTCGGCTTATATACTCATACCCAGAAAGATTGCTTTCTCTCTTAGAGGCATCTTTCTGGGTATTTTTGTGGAAAAAACACTAAATTTTGGGGTGAAATGATGAATCCAATTGTTGGAGTAATTATGGGGAGTAAGTCGGATTGGGAAACGATGAAATACTGTTGTGAAACTCTTTTGGAATATGACATTCCTTTTGAAAAATTAGTCGTTTCAGCACATAGAACACCGGATGAAATGTTTAAATATGCTGAAAATGCAAGAAAAAGAGGTATTCGAGTAATTATTGCTGGAGCCGGAGGAGCTGCACATCTACCAGGTATGGTAGCTGCAAAAACTACGTTGCCAGTCATTGGTGTCCCTATTCAATCAAAAGCGTTAAATGGATTAGATTCATTGTTATCAATCGTTCAAATGCCAGCAGGTGTCCCCGTTGGAACAGTTGCTATTGGAAAAGCAGGAGCGATTAACGCAGGACTTTTTGCTGTACAAATTTTATCTACACACGATGATTCTATTGCACAAAAGTTAATGAATAAAAGAATCGAAACGAAAAACATGGTAATCGAAAGTAGTGAAGAACTTGTGTAAAACAATTTTACCTGGTCAAACGATAGGAATTATTGGCGGAGGACAACTTGGAAGAATGATGGCAATTGCTGCAAAAAAAAGAGGATATAAGATTGCTGTCCTTGATCCTTCTAAAAATTCTCCGTGTGCCCAAATAGCTGATGTTGAAATTGTTGCACCGTTTAATAATATACGAGCATTAGAAAAATTAGCATCGATCAGTGATTGTATAACTTATGAATTTGAAAATATTGATTATGAATCTTTATTGGAATTAACCAAGATTGCATATATACCACAAGGAGCAGAAATTATTAAACGAACACAAAATCGAATATTGGAAAAAGAATTAATTACTCAAGCTGGTTTAAAAACCGCCCCCTATCAAATCATTCAAAATGAATATGATTTATTGAATGCTATAAGCATATTAGGATTACCTTCCATACTTAAAACAGCGATAGGTGGGTATGACGGAAAAGGACAATATGTCATTCAAAATGAAAGTGAAATTCATGAGGCAAAGAAACTATTAAAGAATGGGGATTGTATTTTAGAAAAATTTGTTCATTTTGAGAAAGAAATATCTGTCATTATTACCCGTAGTGTTAATGGAGAAGTAAAAATTTTCCCGATTGCAGAAAACATTCACAAACACAATATTTTACATCTTACGATTGCTCCAGCAAGAATAAATTCTGTCATTGAAGAAAAGGCAAAACATATGGCATTAACATTGGCGGAAAAAGGAAAGTTTGTAGGCACTTTTGCCATTGAAATGTTTGTTACAGAAAATAATGAGGTCCTTATAAATGAATTAGCTCCTAGACCACATAATTCAGGGCATTTCACGATAGAAGCTTGTGAAGTTTCTCAGTTTGATCAACATATTTTAGCGATTTGTAATCTGCCCTTAGGAAATACAGAAATATTAAAGCCTGCGGTAATGGTAAATATATTAGGTGAACATGTAAATGATGTAATTAAGCAATTACCAATGTTAAAAGATTGGCATGTTCACTTATATGGAAAAAAAGAAGTAAAAGAGAAAAGAAAAATGGGGCATGCAACATTGCTAAAAAATGATGTTAATGATGCCATTCAAGAAATATATAGTACAATGATTTGGTAGAATTCATCACAGCTTTACACAATGGAGGTTATAAAATGATTGAACGTTACACTAGAGAAGAAATGGGAAACATTTGGTCTGAGAAAAATAAATTTAAGGCGTGGTTGGAAGTAGAAATTTTAGCATGTGAAGCATGGTCAGAACTTGGGGAAATACCGAAAGAGGATGTAGAGAAACTTCGAAAACATGCAAGTTTTGATATTCAACGAATCAAAGAAATTGAGGAAGAAACTCGTCATGATGTTGTTGCATTTACTAGAGCGGTTTCAGAAACATTAGGTGAAGAAAGAAAATGGGTTCATTACGGGCTTACTTCGACAGATGTCGTTGATACTGCTTTATCTTATCTATTAAAACAAGCGAACGAAATATTGCTCAAAGACTTAGAAAACTTTATTGAAATATTGAAGAATAAAGCTTTAGAACATAAATATGACGTCATGATGGGGAGAACCCATGGTGTTCACGCTGAACCAACAACTTTTGGATTAAAACTTGCCTTATGGTATGAAGAAATGAAGCGTAATTTAGAGCGTTTTCGATTCGCAGCGGAAACAGTTCAAGTTGGAAAAATATCCGGTGCTGTAGGTACATATGCAAATATAGATCCTTTTGTAGAGAAATACGTTTGCGAAAAGTTAGGTTTAAAACCGGCTCCTATTTCTACTCAAACATTACAACGAGATAGACATGCTCATTACATGTCTACGTTAGCACTGATAGCTACATCTATTGAAAAATTTGCAGTAGAAATCCGTGGACTACAAAAAAGTGAAACTCGTGAGGTAGAAGAATTTTTTGCTAAAGGTCAAAAAGGTTCTTCAGCCATGCCTCATAAGAGAAATCCAATAGGTTCAGAGAACATGACAGGGATGGCAAGAGTTATTCGAGGGTATATGTTAACGGCGTATGAAAATGTTCCGCTTTGGCATGAAAGAGATATTTCACATTCTTCTGCTGAGAGAATCATACTACCTGATGCAACGATTGCATTAAATTATATGTTAAATCGAATGGGAAATATTATTAAAAACTTAACTGTCTTTCCTGAAAATATGAAACGAAATATGAATCGTACATTAGGTCTTATTTTTTCACAAAGGGTACTGTTGGCATTAATCGATAAAGGACTTACAAGAGAAGAAGCTTATGATACTGTTCAGCCTAAAGCGATGGAAGCATGGGAAAAACAAGTTTCATTTAAGGAACTGGTTGAGAAAGATGAACATATAACAAAATATTTAACGCAGGAAGAAATAGATGACTGTTTTGACTATACTTATCATTTAAAACATGTAGATACTATTTTTAAACGTTTAGGACTTGAATAGGAAAGGTGCTTTTTGCCTTTCCTATAATAATCATATCTTCAAAACGGAGCATAGGAGGATACAGTTGATGAAAGGATCCCTTTTATATGAAGGTAAGGCGAAAAAAATATACTTAACGGAAGACCCTAACATCGTTTTGATTCAATACAAAAATTCAATCACAGCTTTTAATGGTCAAAAGAAAGAAGAAATCGAAGGGAAAGGAGAATTAAACAATAGAATATCCTCCCAAATTTTACAATTGCTAACGGAAAAGAACATCCCGAACCATTTTATAAAAGTGGTATCCCCAACGGAACAACTTGTAAAGAAAGTGGAGATTATTCCATTGGAAGTCGTTGTGAGAAATATTGTTGCGGGAAGTTTAGCAAAAAGAGTAGGATTGCCTGAAGGAACAAACATGAAGGAACCTCTTGTAGAATTTTATTACAAAAATGATGACTTAGGGGATCCGTTATTAACAAATGAACATATCAAACTATTAAATCTAATTAGTGAAATAGAATTAGAGAAATTGAGAAACATAGCACTAAAAATTAATGATATATTAATTGAATTTTTTAAAGGGATCCATGTGAATATTGTCGATTTTAAATTAGAGTTTGGAAAAGATGTTGACGGCGAAATTTTATTAGCTGATGAAATATCTCCAGATACTTGTAGATTATGGGATATGAACACGAAGAAAAAACTAGATAAAGATGTTTTTCGCCGTAATCTTGGCAGTTTAACAGAAGCCTATCAAAATATCCTATCACGAATGAAAGGGGAAGACCTTCATGTATAAAGTGAAAGTTTTTATTACGTTAAAAGACTCCGTATTAGATCCACAAGGGACAGCGGTAAAAAAATCGCTTCATAGTTTAGCATTTACAGAAGTTGAAGATATCCGGGTAGGAAAATATATGGAACTATTCATTAGTAAAAGTGATAAAGACATTCACGAAATGATTCACGATATGTGCAAACGTTTGTTAGCCAATACAGTAATTGAAGACTATCGTTATGAAATAGAGGAGTGTGTTCAATCGTGAAGTTTGCCGTCATTGTTTTTCCCGGATCGAATTGTGACGTGGATATGTATCACGCCATAAAAGATGTTTTATATGAAGATGTTGAATACGTCCATCACAATTGTGAAGACTTATCAGGATATGATGCAGTTTTACTTCCGGGAGGATTTTCTTATGGAGATTATTTACGATCGGGAGCCATTGCTCGCTTTAGCCCTGTAATGAAAGAAGTAGTGAGAATAGCTTCTGAAGGGAAACCGGTATTAGGTGTTTGTAACGGCTTCCAAATTTTGCTCGAAGCAGGGTTGCTACCAGGGGCGATGAGAAAAAACAATCATTTGAAATTTGTTTGTAAAAATGTCCAACTGAAAGTAATGAATAACAACACAATGTTTACTAACTGTTACTCTAAAGGAGAAATTATTCAAATACCTATTGCTCATGGTGAAGGTAATTATTATTGTGATTCGGAAACACTCCATCAATTAAAACAAAATAACCAAATTGTGTTTACTTATGCAAACGAAAACCCTAATGGAAGTGTTGAAAATATAGCTGGAATTATCAATAAAACGGGCAATGTATTAGGAATGATGCCACATCCTGAACGAGCAGTTGAAGATCTTCTCGGAAATCAAGATGGGATCAGATTATTTCAATCCATCGTCAATCAATGGAGGGAAAAATATGTCATTAATTATTGAGCCTACTCCAAATGATATAAAAGATAAAAAAATTTATCAAGATATGGGGTTAACGGATGAAGAATTTTCATTAGTAGAAAAATTATTAGGGAGACTTCCAAACTATACAGAGACTGGAATCTTCTCTGTCATGTGGTCTGAACATTGCAGTTATAAAAATTCTAAACCACTATTAAAAAAATTCCCTACTAAAGGTAAATATGTCCTTCAAGGTCCCGGAGAAGGAGCAGGAATCGTTGATATTGGAGATGGGCAAGCGGTCGTATTCAAGATTGAAAGTCATAACCATCCTTCGGCTATAGAACCTTATCAAGGTGCAGCTACTGGAGTTGGAGGAATCATTCGTGATGTTTTTTCAATGGGGGCAAGACCAATTGCTTTATTAAATTCATTGAGATTCGGAGAATTAGAAAATTCACGTGTAAAATACCTTTTTAAAGAAGTTGTTGCTGGAATAGCTGGATATGGTAATTGTATTGGAATTCCAACTGTTGGGGGAGAAATACAATTTGATTCTTCTTATGAAGGGAACCCCTTAGTCAATGCAATGTGTGTCGGATTAATTAATCACGAAGATATTAAAAAAGGTTTAGCAAAAGGAAAAGGAAATACAGTCATGTATGTTGGTGCAAAAACAGGCCGTGATGGGATTCATGGAGCTACGTTTGCCTCGGAAGAATTATCAGATGATTCTGATGAAAAGCGCCCTGCAGTACAGGTTGGAGACCCCTTCATGGAAAAACTGTTAATGGAAGCATGCTTAGAAGCGATTCAATCCGATGCATTAATTGGTATTCAAGATATGGGAGCAGCAGGTCTAACAAGTTCTTCATCAGAAATGGCGAGCAAAGCCGGAATGGGAATTGAAATGAACTTAGATTTAGTCCCTCAGCGTGAACAAGGAATGACCCCTTATGAAATGATGTTGTCTGAATCGCAAGAAAGAATGTTACTAGTCATCGAAAACGGAAGAGAAAAAGAAATAATGGACATTTTCCATCGCTATGGATTAGATGCTGTTCCTATTGGTAAAGTGACGGATGATAAAAAATTAAGACTTATTCATAAAGGTAAGATTGTTGCTGAGATACCTGTGGATGCCTTAGTAAAAGAGGCACCCGTCTACCATAAACCATCAAAAACACCTGAATACTATAAAGAATTTCAACAAATGGATTTAGAAATACCTACCGTTGAAAACTATGAGGAAACATTAATGAAACTTCTCTCTCAACCAACGATTGCTAGTAAAGAATGGGTGTATGAACAATATGATTATATGGTTCGTACTAATACAGTCATTGCACCAGGATCTGATGCGGCTGTAATAAGGATTCGTGGAACTAATAAAGCATTAGCAATGACTACTGATTGTAATGCCCGATATTTATATTTAGACCCTGAAACAGGTGGGAAAATTGCGGTGGCAGAAGCGGCTAGAAATATCATCTGTTCTGGAGCAAAACCACTAGCCTTAACTGATTGTCTCAATTTTGGAAGCCCAGAGAAACCTGAGATTTTCTGGCAAATGGAAAAAGCGATTGATGGGATGAGCGAAGCATGTAAAGCTCTTCAAACACCTGTCATTGGAGGGAATGTTTCTTTATACAATGAAACCAATGGAATAGCTGTTTACCCAACTCCAGTTGTTGGAATGGTTGGATTAATTGAAGATGTTCAACATATAACAACACAATACTTTAAAAAAGCTGGAGATCTCATATATGTATTGGGTGAAGCGAAAAACGAGTTTGGAGGAAGCGAACTCCAAAAGCTATTGTTTGGAAAAATATTTGGAAAATCACCATCAATAGATTTAGAAGTTGAGGTAAATCGCCAAGCTCAAATATTAAAAGCAATTCTAAATGGTTATGTTGCATCGGCGCATGATATTAGTGAAGGTGGCTTTGCAGTTGCATTATGTGAAAGTTTATTTGGAACAGGACTTGGTGCAGAAGTTACGATAAATGGCAATGAGGTTGTTGAACTATTTAGTGAAACGCAATCAAGATTTCTTATTTCTGTTAAAGAAGAACATAAAGAAATGTTCGAACAGTTAGTTAGTGCAAAGTGTATTGGTAAGGTTACGGATACAAGTGAACTAGTTATTAAAAATCATGAAGGTAAAACCATTGTATCTTCTAATCTATCACAACTAGAACAAGCGTGGAGAGGGGCGATCCAATGCTTGCTGAATTAAAAGGCTTAAATGAAGAATGTGGAGTCTTTGGAATATGGGGGCATCCAGACGCGGCAAAAATCACTTACTATGGTTTACACAGTCTTCAGCACCGTGGGCAAGAAGGAGCGGGAATTGTTGTTTCTAACGGAGATTCGCTATATGGAGTTAAAGGGGAAGGACTTGTTACAGAAGTTTTCACAGAGGAAAAGATAAGTCAGCTCAAAGGCAATGCGGCTATTGGACATGTTCGTTATGCTACTGCAGGAGGCGGAGGATACGATAATGTGCAGCCACTTCTCTTTCGTTCGCAAAATGGCAGTTTAGCATTAAGTCACAATGGAAATTTAATTAACGCTTCTATGTTAAAGTTTCAACTAGAAAATCAAGGGAGCATCTTTCAAACAACTTCCGACACAGAAGTACTAGCCCACCTTATGAAAAGAAGCGGATATTTAACCGTAAGAGAATCATTAAAAAATTCACTTCCTATGTTAAAGGGAGGATATGCATTTGTTATCTTAACGGAAAAAGAGATGCTAGTAGCTCTCGACCCTAATGGGCTAAGACCGTTAGCGCTTGGGAAATTGAATGATGCGTATGTGGTTGCATCTGAAACATGTGCTTTTGATATTATTGGTGCTGAGTACATTCGTGATGTAGAGCCAGGAGAAATGTTAGTGATCAATCATGAAGGTGTTCAATCAGAAATTTTCTCCTACCATACGACAAAAGCTATATGCTCAATGGAATATGTTTATTTTTCAAGGCCAGATAGTAATATTCAAGGAATCAATGTTCATACAGCTAGAAAAAATTTAGGGCGTGAATTAGCACGCGAAGCACCGATTGATGCAGACGTCGTTACCGGTGTACCTGATTCAAGCATATCTGCGGCTATTGGTTATGCTGAAGCTACGGGAATACCATATGAAATGGGATTAATCAAAAATCGTTATGTAGGAAGAACATTTATACAACCTTCTCAAGCTCTTAGAGAACAAGGAGTAAAAATGAAACTATCACCAGTAAGAGGTGTGGTTGAAGGAAAACGTGTCGTTATGGTTGATGATTCAATCGTGCGTGGAACAACTAGCCGTAGAATAGTTTCATTACTAAAAGAAGCCGGAGCAAAAGAAGTTCATGTGATGATTAGTGCTCCGCCGATCAAGCATCCTTGTTTCTACGGAATTGATACACCAACTAATGAAGAATTAATAGCCTACAATCATTCCATTGAGGAAATGAAAGAATTGATTGGTTGTGATTCACTACACTTTTTAAGTGTTCAAGGGTTATTAAAAGCAATTGGAAAAGAAACAGGACAATGTTTAGCTTGTTTTACGGGGCATTATCCTACAGAAGTATTTCCAAAAATAAAACTCACTCAAAAATGTTAATATTGGAGGAGCTTCTAAAATGAGCAAAGCATATAAAAATGCCGGTGTTGATATCGAAGCTGGATATGAAGCAGTATCAAAAATAAAGAAGCATGTCGAAAAAACGAAAAGACTAGGTGTTATAGGCTCACTGGGCGGTTTTGGCGGTTTATTTGATTTAACAGCTTTATCTTATAAAGAGCCGGTACTTGTGACGGGGACAGATGGTGTTGGGACAAAGTTATTAGTTGCCCAAATGATGAATAAACACGATACGATTGGAATTGATGCAGTTGCAATGTGCGTCAATGATATTTTAGTTCAAGGTGCGGAACCATTATTCTTTTTAGACTATATTGCTTGTGGAAAATCAGATCCAGAAATAATTGAAGCAATTGTTAAAGGAATAGCAGATGGTTGTAAACAAGCTGGCTGTGCTATTGTTGGCGGAGAAACAGCTGAAATGCCTGGGATGTACAAGGAAAATGAATATGATATTGCAGGATTTGTAGTTGGCGCATGTGAAAAATCAAATTTAATAGATGGAAAAGAAATTGCCGAAGGTGATGTATTAATAGGGTTACCATCTAGCGGTATTCACAGTAACGGATATTCTTTAGTAAGAAAAATTCTTTTTTCAGATGCAAGATTATCTGTTGATACTTATGTAGAAGATTTTGCTTGTTCAATTGGAGAAGAACTGTTAAAACCAACGAAAATCTATGTGGAATCCATTTTGCATGTTTTAGCTAATGCAAAAATTAAAAGTATGGCACATATCACTGGTGGAGGATTTTATGAAAATATTCCGAGAAGCCTGCCAAAAGGTTTTAGTGCTGTTATTCAAACAGGATCTTGGGAAATTCAACCGATCTTCCATTTTTTGAAAAAGTTAGGTTCGTTGCAAGAAGAAGATTTATATAGCGTTTTTAACATGGGTATTGGACTTGTACTGATGGTTGCAAAAGAAGATTGTGATAAGGTAGTACAGTTGTTAAAAGAAAAAAATGAAAACCCTAGAATTATTGGATTTGTAACGAAAGGCTCAGGAGTCACCATTAAATAAAATGAATCAATTTAGGAGAGAGCGATGAAGAACATAGCAATATTTGCATCTGGAAGCGGAACTAATTTCCAATCAATTGTTGATTCAGTTAAAAATGGATTGCTTAATGCAAATATACGTTTACTCGTTTGTGATAATCCAAATGCGTTTGTGTTGGAACGGGCGAAAAACGAAAAAATACCGATTTTTGTATTTTCTTCTAAAGACTATACATCAAAAGCTGAATATGAAAAAGATATTTTACATCAATTGCAGAAACAAGAGGTTGAATTTATTGTTTTAGCGGGCTATATGAGGTTAATAGGCAAAACCTTATTAAAACCGTTTGAAGGAAAAATTGTCAATATCCATCCATCCTTATTACCTTTGTTCCCGGGAAAGAATGCAGTAGAGCAAGCATTAGAAGCGGGTGTATCGGAAACAGGAGTTACCATTCATTATGTCGATGAAGGAATGGATACGGGTCCTATTATTGAACAACGAGTAATTCCAATTGCAAAGAGTGATACGAAGCCAATGGTTTTAGATAAGATAAAACGTGTTGAACATGAGCTATACCCTAACGTATTAAGAAAATTGTTAAACAACCATCAGGAGGAGAATCATGCAAAAAAAACGTGCAATCATTAGTGTTTCAAATAAAGAAAATATTCTCCCTTTTGCACAAGAATTAGTTAATCTTGGGTTTGAAATTATTTCAACGGGTGGAACAAAAGCTCTTTTACAAGAAAATGGTATTCCCGTAACAGCCATTAGCGATGTTACAGGATTTCCAGAAATATTAGAGGGGCGTGTAAAAACCCTACATCCCAAAATACACGGGGCATTATTGGCGAAATATGACAATGAAAAACATATTGAACAGTTAAAAAATCATTTGATTGAGCCTATTCAGCTTGTGTGTGTTAATTTATACCCATTTCAAGAAACGATTGAAAAGAAAGAGTCAACCTTTATGGATGCCATTGAAAATATAGATATCGGTGGACCAACGATGTTACGGGCTTCTGCCAAAAATCACGAATATATAACAGTGGTTGTAGATCCAGCTGATTATGATTTAGTACTCTCAGAATTAAAAGAGTTAAATCAAACAAAAATAGAAACTAGGAAAAAGTTAGCGGCAAAAGTGTTTCGTCATACAGCAGCTTATGATGCATTGATTTCTCAATATTTAACAGAGCAAGTAAAAGAAGAAGCACCTGAAAAATTAACGGTTACATACCAATTAAAACAGACGCTTCGTTATGGAGAAAATCCTCATCAGAAGGCTGCGTTTTATGAAAATCCACTTGGATCAACTTTTTCTATTGCTAAAGCAAATCAACTTCATGGAAAAGAACTTTCTTATAACAATATAAAGGATGCGGATGCCGCTATTCAAATTGTAAAAGAATTTGATGAGCCAGCAGCATGTGCGGTTAAACATACAAATCCTTGTGGAGTTGGGATTGGAGATACAATTGATCAAGCCTTTATGAAAGCATTTGAGGCGGATCCAATATCAATATTTGGTGGAATAGTCGCATTTAATCGTGAAGTAGATGAACAAACGGCTATTAAATTAAATGAGATTTTCCTCGAGATTATCATAGCTCCTTCGTTTAGTGAGGAAGCCTTCCAGATACTAACCAGAAAGAAAAATATTCGTTTATTGACGATTCCTTTTGAAAAGGAAATGAAAAAAGAAAAGGTATATCAGTCTGTTGAAGGTGGACTTCTTGTCCAAGATATGGATGACTGGGGAATTGAAGAGGCGAATATTTCTATTCCAACAAACCGAAAACCAACGGAAGAAGAATGGGATGCATTAAAATTTGCATGGAAAGTTGTCAAACATGTCAAATCCAATGCAATTGTTTTGGCGAAAGATAATATGACTATTGGGGTAGGAGCAGGGCAAATGAACAGAGTTGGTGCTGCAAAAATAGCTATAAAACAAGCAGGTGAAAAATCGGTCGGCTCTGTATTAGCTTCTGATGCCTTTTTCCCAATGGATGATACAGTAGAAGCTGCGGCTAAAGCTGGTGTAACAGCTATTATTCAACCTGGTGGTTCTATTCGTGATGAAGATTCGATTAAAAAGGCAAATGAATACAACATTGCCATGGTATTTACAGGTGTACGGCATTTTAAACATTGATGTGAAAGTAGGGGGAAGGAATGAATGTTCTTGTAATTGGAAAAGGCGGGCGTGAACATGCCATTTGTAAAAAATTAAAAGAAAGTAAACTTGTCCAGCAAGTGTTTGTGGCACCTGGCAATGATGGTATGACTGATGTAGCAACGATAGTCCCCATTAGTGAAGAAGACCATTTATCCCTTGTCCAATTTGCAAAGGAAAATAAAATTGAACTAACAATCGTTGGTCCTGAGGGGCCATTAATGAGCGGCATTGTAGATGTTTTTTTGGAACATGATCTATTAATTTTTGGACCAAAGAAAAATGCGGCTATCATAGAAGGTAGTAAATCTTTCGCTAAAAACTTAATGAAAAAATATAACATTCCAACGGCAAATTTTGACTCGTTTGATAATTACGAAGAAGCACTCCAGTATATTAAAGAAAAAGGTGCCCCAATAGTAATTAAAGCAGATGGGCTTGCAGCAGGAAAAGGAGTAACAGTTGCAATGACATTGTATGAAGCGGAAGAGGCTTTAAGAAATATGATGTTAGACCATCGATTTGGTTCGGCTGCTAACAAAATTGTCATTGAAGAGTATTTAGAAGGACAGGAATTTTCTTTAATGGCGTTTGTGAGTGGAGAACATGTATATCCACTACAAATCGCCCAAGACTATAAGCGCGCGTTTGATGGAAATGTTGGACCGAATACAGGAGGAATGGGATCATTTTCACCGGTACCATTCATTGATCAAAAAGTTATTGATGAATCCATTGAAAACATTGTAAAACCGATAGCCAAAGCAATGGTGCTTGAAAATCGTCCATTTACTGGAGTTTTATATGCTGGTCTAATTTCAACAATTAATGGTCCTAAAGTCATTGAATTCAATGCTCGTTTTGGAGACCCGGAAACACAAGTTGTCTTACCTAGAATGAAAAGTGATCTTGTGGAAGTATTGTTAAATGTAATAAAGAAAAATGATATGGAAATCGAGTGGGATGACGAAGCAATGGTTGGGGTGGTTTTAGCAGCCAAAGGTTATCCTAATCAGCCAATCATTAATCAAACCATTGACGGGCTTCAAAATTTATCTAAGCAATCTTATATTTATCATGCAGGAACGAAAAAAAATGAACATGGGGAATGGATTACTGCTGGGGGAAGAGTTTTATTCATAGGAAGTAAAGGATCTACGATTGAAGAGGCAAGAAAATCTGCCTATCAAGAACTCGAAAAAGTTATTTCGGAAGGTTTATTTTATCGGACAGATATTGCTCTTTTCAATCAGTAAGTTTATCTATATTTTCTAGACTGTTTTCTTTTCGAACGTTTCATAAAAGCATAAAATATTGCGACAATACTTCCGATAATCATGATTAAAACAAACGACATATCGGTCAAATATTCAAAATACATTTTTATTCAGCTCCTCAACTTTTGAAAAGGGAAATTTATCTTCAACGGGAGATAAATTTCCCTAAATTCATTTAATTATTTTTTACAGAATCCTCTAATTTGTTGTTGTTAGTAAATGTATCCATAAAATCTTTAATTGATTTATTTCCTAATCCTAAATCTTTGATATTGATATTTCCTAACTTTTCCTGACCCTCTTGAAATAATGCTGTGACAGGACAATAGCGTACGATACCCTCAGCAACTTTCATTGCACCTAAAAGGATCATAATAATATAAGAATTGTTCCAAGGTCGTCTAATGAGTTTAGACGTAAAGTAAGAAACAATGGTTAAACCACATGTAATTCGTATCAATGCGTTAAAAATTCCAATATTCGGCATAACTTTCATAGAATATTCCCCCAATTGTAAAAAAATATTCATAACATTTAATCGATTCTTTAATGCTTTAAAATGTAAAATATGTTAGTATAAAAAATAAATATTTTTAAATTTTAAGGAGGTGTGGCAGATGCCGGAACAATGTTATCGTTGGAAATTAATAGAATTGAGAGATCATGTGTCAGTTTTAGATGGAAAGAAATCACCAACATTATTATTAACGAATGCTACTTACTTAAATTCAGTATTTCGACGTTGGATGAAAGCAAATATTTGGATATACAAAGATAGAATTGTCTATGTTGGTGAAAAAATGCCGGATTGTGTAGACAATTGTGAAATAATTGATTGTGAAGGCCAGTTCCTTGTTCCGGGCTATATAGAACCACATGCCCACCCTTTTCAATTATATAATCCCCATTCTTTTTCTAGTTATGCATCACAGTTTGGAACAACGACATTTATCAATGACAACTTAATGCTCAATTTATTGTTAGATAATAAGAAAGCGTTTTCATTTATACAAGAGATAAATCATCTCCCTGTTACTACATATTGGTGGTGCAGATTTGATTCACAAACTGAATTATTAGAAGAAGAAACTGTATTTTCCCACCGTTCCATAAAAGAGTGGTTGGATCAACATTATGTCATTCAAGGCGGGGAATTAACTGGGTGGCCAAAACTTTTGTCAGGGGACGACTTCATGCTTTATTGGATGCAAGAGGCAAAAAGGCAAGGTAAGCCAATAGAAGGGCACTTTCCGGGTGCATCAGAAAAAACATTAGCTAAGTTAATGTTACTAGGTGCTAGCTGTGACCATGAATCCATGACTGGTGAAGAAGTTAAACGTAGATTAATGCAAGGATATTATGTTTCGTTAAGATATTCTTCCATTCGACCTGATCTTCCAGTTATTATTAAACAGATGTTAGATGAAGGTATCGATTGTTTTGACCATTGCATGCTAACGACAGACGGTTCCCCTTCATCATTTTACGAAAAAGGGGTAACGGACCATTTAATCAAAATAGCTATTCAAAAAGGAGTTTCTCCAATTGATGCATACCATATGGCAACTTACAACATTGCACGATATTATCATTTAGAACAACTTGTTGGGAACATTGCTACTGGCCGAATTGCGAATATTAATTTTCTTTCTTCTATAGATGAACCAACTCCTACATCAGTATTATCAAAAGGAAAATGGCTAAAAAAAGATAATGAAAATTTGAATGGGTTCCCAAGCATCTCTTGGAAAACTTTAGGTTTTGAACCACTAAAAATCAATTGGAATATAACTAATGACGACCTTCAGTTTTCTATGCCAGTAGGTATTAAAATGGAAAATGCTGTTATTACAAAACCTTATTCGATTACGATTGATGCATCAGGTGATGAATTAAATGAAATGAATGATGAATGTTTCTTTATGTTAATCGATCGTAACGGTAAATGGAGAATAAATACCTTATTAAAAGGTTTTGCTAATGTAGGTGGTTTCGCATCTTCTTTTTCAAATACTGGAGATATCATTTTAATTGGAAAAAGAAAGAGTGATATCGTACATGCGTTTAATCGCTTAAAAGAAATTGGAGGGGGCATTGTTCTAACTGAAAAAAACAAAGTATTGCATGAAATTCCATTAACACTGGCAGGAAAGGCTTCCGATCAGGCATTGGAATGGATTATGGAAAAAGAAAAGAAATTAAAATTATTACTAACAAATCGTGGATACCAATTTGCGGATCCAATATATACATTATTATTCTTTTCCTCGACACATTTACCATATGTTCGGATTACTCAAAGAGGAATGTATGATGTCATGAACAAAATGGTACTCTTTCCATCTGTGATGCGATAAAATAATTAAAGGTAAATGAATTAAGGGGTGGGATTTTGTATAAAAAAAGAATCGGACTAATTATGTTAATTTTATTACTATCTTTAGCAGCTTGTAGTAAAAATAAAGAAACTGCATCAAAAAAAGAGGATGTAAAAGAAGAAGAGAAAGTAGAGCAAAAACAGCAGGAATTTGCTTACACTTATTCTTTAACAGGAATTGAAACAAATGAGAACGTAAACCACCGTGCCATTGGAGTGATGATAAACAACCATCCTGCAGCGAGACCTCAATCAGGATTACATAAAGCAGATGTTGTGTATGAGATCATTGCTGAAGGTGGAATCACGAGGTTTTTAGCTATTTTTCAAAGTGAAATGCCAGAGCGTGTTGGTCCAGTGAGAAGTGCAAGAGATTATTATATAGAATTAGCAAAAGGTTTTGACAGTATATTCGTTCACCATGGGTGGAGCCCACAAGCAAAAAAATTGATTGAAAGTGGCTACATTGATTCTTTAAATGGATTATTTTATGATGGGACATTATTTGTTCGTTCAAATGATCGCAAGGCCCCACATAACTCTTATATATCTTATGAAAATATTGTTGCCGGAGCAGAGCGTAATAAATTTAAATTAGAAGGAGCTCCAGAACCGCTTTCATTTTTATCTAAAGATCAATTAGAAGAGTTGTCAGGAACAAAAGCAACGAACATTACTGTGAATTATTCATCCTCGGATTTTCAAGTCAGATATGAATATGACTCAGTAACGAATAAATATAGAAGGTACTCTGCCAATATTCAAACAGTCGATTATGATACTGAAGAAGAGGTGTTATTAGATAATATAATTATTTATGAAATACCACATCAATCGATTGATGATTATGGCAGAAATGCACTTTCTTTTGAATCAGGTGGAAAAGGATATTTATTCCAAAAGGGAATCATGAAAGAAATAGAATGGAAGTATGAAAACAACCGTCTGATTCCGTTGGAGAATGGAAAAGAAGCTTCACTAGTTCCCGGAAAAACATGGATTAATATAGTACCTACTTACCCTGGTTTAAGCCAAAGCGTTACAGTAGAGTAATGGAGGGGGTAAAAATGTGCAAATCAACAAATTACGTGGAAGAGAATTAGATCAATTATTTGAAGCCATTCTTTCATTAAAAGATTTGGAGGAGTGCTATCGTTTTTTTGATGATCTTTGTACGATCAATGAAATCCAATCTTTATCTCAAAGATTAGAAGTTGCACGGATGTTACGCGAAGGTAAAACATATCATTCAATTGAAGAAGAAACAGGAGCTAGTACAGCTACCATATCTAGAGTGAAACGTTGTCTGAATTATGGAAATGATGGTTATCACATGGTATTAGAAAGAATTCAAAAAGAGAGTAGGGAATAAGAAAAGCACAATTCGAGTGCTTTTCTTTTTTATATTCATGATTTAAATTCCCTAAGTCCTTCCATTTGAATGTTAGCAGTATTAACCTATTTTTAAACAAATGTTTGTTTAAATGATTTCCAGTGAAAAGCTATTATGTACGACTTTAAGTATAAAATGAAGGAATGTTATAATGTCTAAATGGAATATATTTTGGAGGTTTTATAACCATGTATAATATTCGTGATTGGAAACATGTTTTTAAACTTGATCCTAATAAAAAAATCTCTGATGAAGACTTGGAAAAAGTTTGTGAATCTGGTACAGATGCAATTATTGTTGGTGGTACAGATGGAGTCGAGCTTGATCAAGTTTTAGATCTAATGGCAAGAATAAGAAGATATACTGTGCCTTGTATATTAGAAGTTTCCTCTTTTGAGATTATTACTCCTGGATATGACTTATATTTTATTCCTTCCGTATTAAACAGTCGTGAAACGAAATGGGTGGTCGATTTACATCATAAGGCTGTTAAGGAATATGGAGAAATCATGGATTGGAAAGAAATATTAGTTGAAGGATATGTTGTATTAAATGAAAACTCAAAAGTGGCAAAGTTAACAAAAGCAAACACAAATCTTACAAAAGAAGATTTAGAAGCGTATGCATTACTAGCAGAAAAAATGTTTCAATTTCCAATTTTATATATAGAATATAGTGGTACATATGGGAATCCTGCTATCGTGGAAGCTATGAAAAATAAACTGAAAAATACGGTTTTATTTTACGGTGGAGGAATAAAAAACGAACAACAGGCATTAGAAATGTCAAAGTATGCAGACGTGATTGTAGTTGGAAATGTTATTTATGAAGATATTGAACAAGCCTTAAAAACAGTTAATGCGGTTAAATAGATAAATTTTGTATAATAGAAACAGGAACATTTGTTCGTGAAAAGGTGGATGATGATGCAATTTTTAACGGATCGTTTATTGAATGGACTAAATAAAGAGCAGCAGATGGCGGTAAAAACAACAGAAGGTCCATTATTAATCATGGCTGGTGCAGGGAGTGGGAAAACTCGTGTATTAACTCATCGAATTGCTTATTTAATGGTTGAAAAAAGCGTGAATCCGTATAATATACTGGCGATAACATTTACAAATAAAGCAGCAAGAGAAATGAAAGAACGTATAGAAAAATTATTAGGTGGAGCGGCGGAAGAAGTTTGGATTTCTACCTTCCATTCCATGTGTGTGCGAATTTTAAGAAGGGATATAGACCGGATAGGAATAAATAGAAATTTTACAATATTAGACTCTACAGATCAATTGTCTGTAATTAAAGGGATTGTAAAAGATTTGAATATAGACCCGAAGAAATTTGATCCGCGTGGAATATTAGGGAAAATTAGCAGTGCAAAAAACGAACTGATAAGTGCAGAAAAGTTTTCAGAATTTGTTGGTAACTATTATGATGATGTTGTTAGCAAAGTCTATATTGAATATGAAAAACGATTAAGAAAAAATCATTCTTTGGACTTTGATGATCTAATTATGAAGACTATCCAGTTATTTGAACGAGTTCCAGAAGTATTGGAATATTATCAAAGGAAATTCCAATATATTCATGTGGATGAGTATCAAGATACAAACAAAGCTCAGTATAAATTGGTCCATTTACTTGCAAAACGTCTAAAAAACTTATGTGTCGTTGGAGATTCAGATCAATCGATTTATCGCTGGCGAGGAGCAGATATTGCTAATATATTATCTTTTGAAAAAGATTATCCAAATGCAAAAGTGATCTTATTAGAACAAAATTACCGTTCCACAAAGAAAATTTTACATGCTGCAAACGAAGTAATTAAAAATAATATGAATCGTAAACCTAAAAAATTATGGACGGAAAATGATGAAGGTAGCAATATTAAATATTATCGAGCGGATACAGAACAAGCAGAAGCTATGTTTGTCGCAAGTAAAATTAAAGAATTAACTGAATCAGAAAAAAGAAAACGATCAGACATAGCAATTTTATACCGAACAAATGCACAATCACGCGTAGTGGAAGAAATGTTGATGAAAGCCAATATTCCATATTTAATTGTGGGCGGTATTAAATTCTATGATAGAAAAGAAATTAAAGACATTTTAGCATATCTAAGATTAGTAGCTAATCCGAATGATGATATTAGCTTATTACGAGTGATTAATGTTCCAAAACGAGGAATTGGACAAAGTTCTATAGAAAAAATTGCTCAATATGCTGCAAATAATGAAATTTCGATGTATGAGGCCATCCAAGAAGGCGATTTTATTGGCTTGAGTCCGAAAATATTAAAAGCTTGTATGGATTTTCACCACTTTATTCAACAGTTGCATTCCATGCAAGATTATCTTTCTGTAACCGAACTAGTGGAAGAAATTTTAGAGAAATCTGGGTACATTGAGATGTTAAAAGCAGAAAAGTCATTAGAAGCAGAAAGTAGATTAGAGAACTTAGAGGAATTTTTATCTGTTACTAAAAACTTTGAACAAACCAACGAAGATAAAAGTTTAATTGCATTTTTAACGGATTTGGCACTTGTGTCTGATATTGATCAGATTGACAAAGAAGATGTAAAAGATGCAGTAGTATTAATGACTTTGCATGCTGCAAAAGGTTTAGAGTTTCCTGTTGTCTTTTTAATTGGAATGGAAGAAGGAGTTTTTCCACATAGTAGAAGTTTAATGGAAGAAGCGGAAATGGAAGAGGAAAGAAGACTTGCATACGTAGGAATTACACGAGCAGAGGAAGAATTGTATCTTACGAATGCTCAACTCAGAACATTGTTTGGACGTACAAATGTAAACCCACCATCTCGATTTATCGATGAAATTCCTGAGGATTTAATTGAACATGTAAATGAGCGGAGATCTGTCAGAGGGAATTATCAAACAAAAACGGTTCAACAACCTGCTTTCAAAAAGGTTGCACATGTACCATCTGCGACTGGTGGGGAATCATTAGAGTGGAAAGTCGGAGATAAAGCCCAACATAAAAAATGGGGAATAGGCACAGTTGTTCAAGTGAAAGGTGAAGGAGAAAATTTAGAATTAGATATTGCTTTCCCTAATCCTGTTGGAATTAAACGGTTATTGGCGAAATTTGCCCCAATTACAAAAGCGTAATGAAAGGAGGATATAGGATGGATCGATTACAGGCTGAAAAGCGAGTAAAAGAGCTCCATGCATTGCTCAATAAATATAATTATGAATATTATGTGTTGGATAATCCTACGATTCCTGATGCTGAATATGATAAATTAATGAAAGAATTAATAGAAATTGAACAAATATATCCAGATTTGCAAACGACTGATTCTCCTTCTCAACGTGTTGGTGGCCAAGCACTAGATATGTTTGTTAAAGTTGAACATTCCATTCCTATGTTAAGCTTATCGAATGCTTTTAATGAACAAGACTTGAGAGATTTCGATCGAAGAGTAAAACAAGAAGTGGGCCAAAATGTCACTTATGTTTGTGAATTGAAAATTGATGGACTTGCTGTTTCGCTAAAATATGAAAACGGGCTATTTGTTCAGGGGGCAACTAGAGGAGATGGAACAATTGGGGAGGATATTACGTCTAATTTAAGGACGATTCGCTCGATTCCTCTCCGAATCAAAAATAATCTCACAATCGAGGTCCGTGGCGAAGCTTTTATGCCAAAAAAATCATTTGAGCAATTAAATAAAATGAAAGAAGAAAACGGAGAAGAGCCTTTTGCCAATCCTCGTAATGCAGCTGCTGGATCCCTACGTCAACTAGATCCGAAAATTGCTGCTTCAAGAAATTTAGATATTTTCCTATATTCAATCGCTAATCCAGAAGCTATTGGTATAGAATCCCATAGTGAAGGCTTAAATTTGCTTGATGAGTTAGGGTTTAAAACAAACAAGGAAAGAAGAACATGTTCTTCTATCGAAGAGGTTATTCAATACGTTTCGGAATGGAATGAGAAACGTCCGACTCTTCCTTATGAAATAGACGGTATTGTTATTAAGGTAGATAATTTTGAACAACAAGAGCAATTAGGGACAACTGCCAAAAGTCCAAGGTGGGCAATTGCATATAAATTTCCTGCGGAGGAAGTTATTACAAAATTAATAGATATTGAACTAAGCGTTGGAAGAACAGGAGTTGTAACTCCTACAGCAATTTTGGAACCGGTAAAAGTGGCGGGAACAACGGTACAAAGAGCTTCTTTACACAATGAAGATTTAATAAAAGAGAAAGATATTCGGATTGGTGACTTCGTTGTCATAAAAAAAGCAGGTGATATCATACCTGAAGTTGTCAGTGTTGTTTTCGATCGAAGAACCGGTCATGAAGTAGAGTTTCAAATGCCAACACATTGTCCAGAATGTGAGGCAGATCTTGTTCGGTTAGATGGGGAAGTCGCCTTAAGATGTATTAATCCAAAATGTCCCGCACAAATTCGAGAAGGACTTATTCATTTTGTGTCAAGAGATGCGATGAATATTGAAGGCCTAGGAGAAAAAGTTATCTCACAATTATTTAGAGAAAATTTGATCAGTGATGTAGCGGATCTATACAAACTTAAAAAAGACCAACTACTAGAATTAGAGAGAATGGGAGAAAAATCAGTAAATAACTTGTTAGAAGCAATTGAAGCATCAAAGGAAAATTCACTAGAAAAACTCCTTTTCGGACTAGGAATTCGTCATGTAGGTGCAAAAGCGGCTAAAACTTTAGCTCAACATTTTGGTACAATGGAACGGTTAGCAAATGCAACAAAAGAGGAATTAACAGCCATTTATGAAATTGGAGAAAAAATGGCAGATTCCATTGTAACTTATTTTGAATTGCCTGAAGTAAAAGAATTACTGAAGGAATTAGAGTCTTACGGTGTAAATATGACTTATAAGGGTTTAAAACCGAATAATAACACGAATGATTCTTCAGTGTTTTCAGGAAAAACCATCGTTCTAACTGGAAAGCTTGAATCATTATCTCGAAATGAAGCGAAAGAAAAAATTGAACTACTCGGTGGAAATGTAACTGGTAGTGTAAGCAAAAAAACAGATCTGGTCATAGCTGGAGCAGATGCTGGATCAAAACTTACGAAGGCTAACCAGCTAGGTATTGAAGTATGGGATGAAGATAGATTTTTGCAAGAGTTAAATAAAATGGATGTACGCCAATAAATATGAGGTGTTGATATGAAGAGGCTGTCAATTTTTTTAATGGCCACGCTTATCTTATTAACAGCTTGTACACCTAATTTGGATAAACAAGAAGAGGTAGTACAGGAAAATAACAATAACAAAGATGAGAAGGCTATTATACCAAAATATAAAATTTCTGATTCATTTTATAGCACATTACTACCTTTTAAAGCATCCGATTCCAGAGGACTAGTTGTAGACAGATTAAATACTCGTTTAGACAGTGATGAATTTGAAGAAGGGCTACTTCGCATTGCTCAAAACGAGTTTTCTACGGAGGAATACGTATTTCAAGATGGTGCGTATTTAGATAGGGAAACAATAAGTAAATGGCTGCAACGAAAGTATACGAAAGATCAATTAAAAGAACTTGGAAAAACTGAGGATGAAAATGTAGGGTTAAATCCTATGTTAGATACCAATCAAAAAGATTTGCATAAGGCTCATGAAGAAAGTCCAATATATCTAGCCCATATTCTTGAACATAATTATTTAATCAAAGAGAATGATAATAAAGTCAAACTAGGTGGAGTTGTTATCGGCTTAGCTTTAAATTCTGTCCACTACTACCAAACGGAACAATTTGGTCCTGAATTTAACAATAAAATCGATCATAAAAAAATTGAAGCAGAAGGAAAGAAAATCGCTCAAGAAGTCGTTAAACGTTTGCGACAAATGGAAGGATTAAAAGAGGTCCCTATAGTAGTTGGACTATTTAAGCAAGAAAGTAAAAATTCGATTGTTCCGGGAAACTTTTTTGCTTACAGTACAGTAAAAAAAGGAAGCTCATCTTTAGGTGATTGGAAGAAAATAGAAGAAAAATATTATGTGTTTCCATCTACGCAAGCAGAAGAAGACCATCGGGAAGACGTAGCCGCATTTACTTATTTTAAGCAAGATATTGAAGATTATTTCCCAAATTATAGCGGAGTAGTAGGGAAAGCATTTTATATAGGAAAAGAACTTCAAAAATTAGAGATTGATATAACCATTCAATTTAAGGGGAAAGCAGAGACAATAGGATTTGCTCAATATGTGACTGGTTTAATTATGAAGTATTTCCCAAAACATTGGGTAATAGAAGTAAAGGTTGGATCCATTAGCGGTCAGGAAGCATTAATTATTCGAACTCCTAACCAAGACCAACCATTTGTACACATTTATTAATTGTCAGTCATTTTCCACTCAAATACGGCATTATTGTACAACGCGAAGGAATTAATGACCAATTACAAAAGGATTGGCAAATGTCCAATCCTTTTTCATATCGTATCAATATTCCAAAAATTGTATATTTATTTGTTTTCTTATACTTCATTGAAGAAACGATATAAAACATGTAGAATAGTTATGGATGTAAACGTTTAAATATAGGAGGGATTTTGATGGTACAACCATATAAGCATGAACCGTTTACAGATTTTTCAGATGAAAAAAATAAAGAAGCTTTTCTTACTGGGTTAAAAACAGTGGAGAGCTATTTAGGTCAAGACTATGATTTAATTATTGGTGGAGAACGAATTTCGACTGAAGATAAAATAATTTCTTACAATCCGGCAAATAAATCCGAAATCATTGGACGAGTTTCTAAAGCAAACAAAGAGCTTGCGGAAAAAGCGATGCAAGTTGCCTATGAAACATTCCAAAATTGGAGAAAAACAAAACCGGAAATGAGAGCAGATATCTTATTGAAAGCGGCTGCAATCGTACGTCGTCGCAAACATGAATTTTCAGCTCTTCTTGTTAAAGAAGCAGGAAAGCCTTGGAAAGAAGCAGATGCGGATACAGCGGAAGCCATTGACTTTATGGAGTACTATGCTCGTCAAATGCTAAAATTAAAAGATGGAATAGAAGTTAATAGCCGACCAGGTGAGTTTAACCGTTTCGGATATATTCCATTAGGAGTCGGTATCATTATTTCTCCTTGGAACTTCCCTCTAGCTATTATGTGCGGAACAACGGTCGCTGCTATTGTTACTGGTAACACGGTATTGTTAAAACCAGCTTCTGCAACTCCTGTTGTAGCTGCTAAGTTTGTTGAAGTATTAGAAGAAGCTGGCTTACCAAAAGGAGTTTTAAACTTTGTTCCAGGTAGTGGAGCAGAAGTTGGAGATTATTTAGTTGATCATCCAAAAACTCGTTTTATCAGCTTTACAGGTTCTCGTGATGTAGGTGTAAGAATCTATGAACGTGCATCTAAAGTAAATGAAGGACAAATTTGGTTGAAACGTGTAATTGCTGAAATGGGTGGAAAAGATACAATCATTGTTGATAAAGAAGCTGATCTTGAATTAGCAGCTCAATCCATTGTAAGCTCAGCATTCGGTTTCTCTGGTCAAAAATGTTCAGCGTGCTCTAGAGTTGTTGTCCTTGAAGACGTTTATGATCAAGTATTAAATAGAGTGGTAGAGCTAACAAAAGAATTAAAAGTTGGTGATCCTTCCGATCCATCTACTTTTACAGGCCCAGTGATTGACCAATCTGCTTTCAACAAAATTATGAAATACATTGAGATCGGTAAGAGTGAAGGCAAATTAATGGTTGGTGGTGAAGGAGACGATTCAAAAGGTTACTTTATTCAACCAACTGTGTTTGCTGACCTTGCTCCGGACGCTGTTATTATGCAAGAAGAAATCTTTGGTCCAGTTGTTGGATTTACGAAAGCTAAAAACTTTGATGAAGCGATTGAAATTGCAAACAATACAGAATATGGTTTAACAGGTGCTGTTATTTCCAATAACAGAGAGAATATTGAAAAAGCTCGTGAAGATTTCCATGTAGGTAACTTATACTTCAACAGAGGATGTACAGGAGCTATTGTCGGTTATCAACCATTTGGAGGATTTAATATGTCCGGAACTGACTCCAAAGCTGGTGGCCCTGACTATCTAGTTCTTCATATGCAAGCAAAAACAACATCTGAAATGCTTTGATAATTGTTTGTTAAAGATCTGCCATTCGGCAGATCTTTTTTTATGTGCGCCCGGCATGTACATGAACTATAGGGTGTAAGTCCCGAACCCCGAAGACAGAAGTAGAGGTTAGCCAAGAGCAAGGGTGTCCGTGGTGACGCGGAATCTGAAGGAAGCTGGAGGCAAAACACCGGTCCGAGGAACACGAACCTCATATAAGGCTAGATATGATTGAGTGAGTTTGCATAACAAAACAAAGCTCTTTCTGTCGAAGGTCATATCGAGTAAATGAGGCGGATAGAT
>NZ_JBYLHW010000038.1:0-25997 GCF_057747715.1 Bacillus sp. JST-5
TACCAAGGAGTAACCCTCTTTTTCATGTTATTTGCTTATTAACTATCGCGCTTTCGCTTGGTGGCCCCCTCATTTGTAGAGCGTTCTAACGTTCCCTCAACAAATGAGGGGGTTAAATTTTGCCCACAATAATTTTACTCATACAACTCTTATGTAGATTTTATGGGAACATATTGTTTTACGACATCTCTTATTTCATCAATGTCAAACGGTTTGGCGAAATGGGTGATAGCCCCTAATTCCTTAGCTTCTTGAATCATATCTAACTCGCCATATGCCGTCATAATAATGACTCGTATATCTTTATTGATTGTTTTCATTCGTTTTAAAATTTCTAAGCCATCCATTCCTGGAATTTTCATATCTAATAAAACTAAATCGGGGTTTTGTTCTTTTACAATTTCTAACGCTTGGATACCGTTAGCTGCTTGATATGTTTCATAACCGGCTTTTTGAAACACTTCACTTAATAAAATCCTAATTCCAAATTGATCATCCACAATTAATAATTTCCCCTTCAACTAAACTCACCCCATTCTCTCTTCAATTCGTTCACAAACTCCACTCCATTGAGAGTATTCGATATATTTGTCGAAAACCCTTTCATTCTAAAAAATTATTTCTCAACAAATGTCGCACTTTTTCGACTGAAAGTAAATTTCAATATAACATAAATAATGTCATAAACTATTGTTCTTTTCTCCATTGTACTAAAATAATATAATGAAACATTATTTACACTATTGTACTAGAGGTGACTTCATTGGATAAAATTTTTCTCACGCAATTAACTGGGGTGTTAAAAAAAATACAAGAGCAGGAAGAATTTCAATTGGAAGATAGTGCCCGTTTAATCGCACAGGCATTAATCGGGGAAGGTACAGTATTTATTTGGGGAAATCAAGAACTAGAAGGAGTAATTTTTGAAGCAAGCAAAGGGAAAGAAACGATTCCTAGAGTGAAAGAGCTTGATGAAATCGATCCATTAACGGATTTAGACCGCGTGATTCTTTTTTCAAGAACCTCTTCCGATAAAGAATTGCTAGAATTAGGAAGAAACCTATATGAGAAAAACGTACCTTTTATTGCAGTAGCATCGAAGGTGGAAGGTGAAGGGATTGAGTCTATCGCAGATATTTTTATTGATTTAAAAATAAAAAACGGCTTAGTCCCAACAGAAACAGGTGAACGAATCGGATATCCTTATTTACTTGCTTCTATCTTTGTTTATCACCATATTTCATTTCTTGTGAAAGAAATATTATCGGAATATGAAGAATGAGGCATTCTGACTAAATCACAATTTCTTCGATATTCTTACAACCTTCGATATCTAACTTGCAACTAGGTTGATTTTATTTGCAAGTCGATGGTTCGATAGTGAATATACTAAACAAGTGATCGAAAAATCTTGCAGCTCGTGCTGATATATTTGCAAGTTGATTGATCAGCGGTGAATTATTGAACTAGTATTAGAAAAAAACTTGCAACTCATATTGATTTATTTGCAAGTTGAACATTCAAGGTCGGTTTTTTCTCAAGAAGGAAGGATTGGCGAGTGCCAATCCTGACCAATTGAATGTATATTTGCAACTCTTTCGATCGAATTTGCAAGTTGATAAAAAGTATTTGTAACTTGCAGAAAGTTATTTGCAACTAGAAACAATCGTATTTGCAAGTAAGAAAAAAACTTGTAACTATCGAAAAATTATTTGTAACTCTAGAATATGAACTTGCAAGTCGACAAAAAATCTTGCAACTAAAATTTAATTATTTGCAAGTTAATAGTTCGAAGGGAAATTTTTTATTTAAGCAATATAAAAAACTTGCAGCTCGTATGGATATATTTGCAAGTTAAACGTTCAAGAATGAATTTGTTTTTTTAAATAAAATGCAAAGCCAGTGAAATGTTAAAAGAAAAGTTCCACTGGCTTTTCTATTACATGGAAGGTTTTGTCCCGCCTCTTATTATTTTCCTTCTTTTTGCATAAGAGCTGCTTCTATAAATCCACGGAATAGCGGTTGTGGTCTAGTTGGTCTTGATTTGAATTCCGGATGGAATTGGCTCGCAACAAACCATGGATGATCAGGAATCTCAATAATTTCCACTAATCGACCATCTGGGCTTGTACCAGAGAATACTAAACCTTTTTGTTCCATGACCTCACGATATTCGTTGTTAAATTCATATCGATGACGGTGTCTTTCATAGATAATTTCATCATTATATACGGTATGTGCTTTTGTTCCCTCTAAAATTTTGCAAGGGTAAAGTCCTAAACGCAACGTTCCACCTAAATCTTCTACATCTTTTTGTTCTGGTAATAAGTCGATAATTGGATAAGGTGTATTAGGGTCAATTTCCGCGGAATTTGCTCCATTATAACCTAAAACATTGCGTGCAAATTCAATGGTTGCTAATTGCATTCCTAAACAAATTCCTAAGAATGGCACTTTTTGTTCACGAGCATAGCGAATGGCCTCAATTTTTCCTTCAACCCCACGATCACCAAAGCCACCTGGAACTAATATTCCATGGACATCCTTTAATAACTCATCTACGTTATCTTTATTGACTGTTTCAGCATTAATCCATTTAATATCAATATCCGAATCGAATACATATCCAGCGTGTTTTAATGCCTCTACAACAGAAATATAAGCATCTTGCAATTCAACGTATTTACCAACTAACGCAATGCTTACATTTTGCTTTAAGTTTTGAACTTTGTTTACTAACTCAATCCATTCCGTCATGTCAGGTTCATGGGATACTAGTTTTAAATGATTACATACGATTTCATCTAATTTTTGTTCTTGGAGTGATAACGGTATGGAATAAAGTGTTTCGGCATCTCTCGCTTCAATGACCGCTTTCGGATCAATATCACAGAATAATGCGATTTTGTCTTTCATTTCTTGTGGAATCGGCATTTCCGTTCTAACAACGATCACATTTGGCTGAATTCCTAAACTACGCAATTCTTTTACACTATGTTGAGTTGGTTTTGTTTTTAATTCACCTGCTGCCTTAATAAATGGCACTAATGTACAATGAATGTACATCACATTATCTCGACCAATGTCGCTTTTAATTTGACGGATGGCTTCTAAAAATGGAAGTGATTCAATATCTCCTACTGTTCCGCCAATTTCCGTAATTACAACATCGGCGTTCGTTTCTTTTCCAGCTCTAAACACTTGTTCTTTAATTTCATTCGTAATGTGAGGAATAACTTGAACTGTTCCTCCTAAATACTCACCGCGGCGCTCTTTCTTGATTACTGATGAATACACTTTTCCGGTAGTAATATTGCTATATTTATTTAAATTAATATCGACAAAACGCTCATAATGTCCTAAATCGAGGTCTGTTTCCGCACCATCATCTGTAACAAATACTTCCCCATGTTGATAAGGGCTCATTGTCCCCGGGTCAACGTTAATGTACGGATCAAATTTTTGAATCGCAATTTTTAATCCGCGATTTTTTAGTAGTCTACCTAAAGATGCAGCCGTAATCCCTTTTCCTAACGAAGAAACTACTCCACCTGTAACAAAAATATACTTTGTCATGCTAGGTCCTCCTCATTTTTGTGCAATTTATCTTCAATTAATAGATAAAAATAAATTCATGATACATATTTACAGGTTAACCATAAGATCAACATTCATTTATTTATTTTCTCCATCTTTTTCATATTGAATGGATCCATAATGAAAAATACCCGAAAAATAAAATAAAAAACGCCCCCTTCTTATCAAAAGTAGGGAGCGTTATGTATTTGAAAAATAATCTATATTTTTATGGAGCCCAAAAAGAATTTTAACAATTAGATCATCGCAAGTCAAGAGAACTTTATTCTTCTTCCTCTTCGTCCAAATCTTCATCAACGTCGATATCTAAATCTAATGAATCATCCTCATCATCGTCAAGATCAAAATCGTCATCATCTACATTTCCAAAGTCATCATCATCGTCTTCAAGTAGTTCGTCTTCGTCATCTTCGATTATATCGTCATCGTCGTAGTCATCCAAATCATCGAAGTCTAAATCATCTTCATCCACTTCATCGTAGTCTTCAATGTCAAGATCAAGATCGTCATCCAACATAGCCTTTTTCGCTTTTTTCTTCTTCGGTTTTGTTGGCGCAACAACCTCTTCTTCTACATGTTCAACTGGATACCATGCACGAAGTCCCCATGTATTTCCACCTAACGCAAAAAATCTTCCATCTATGTTTAAGTCAGTATAAAATTGGGACATTTTCGCTTTCATTTCATCTTCCGACATTTCCAAAAGATTTGCCACTTCTTTAAGAAGATCAATAAAAGCCATTGATTGTTTCTTTTCTTTTAATAACTCATAAGCAATTTCAATTAAGGACATTTGTAGAAGATCTTCTTTTGAAAATTGGTCCAAACTCAACGTTTCGCACTTCCTTTCTAAATTCAATATGCGCTACTGTATAAGCGTAAAATACGACTATTCAAAAATGAACCAATTCTTTATTTTACGCTTTACATCAGTGGCAGGGACTCCAATAATCATACAAAATACATATTACCCATTATAAACAAATCATGAACATTTATGCTAGTATGTTCACGTGTTTTCGCGTACCTTTTGCCCCTTTTTTTTGCCTTCCGTTTTCCGTTGTTTAAACCGATTTCTTCCTAAGCGAAAAGAAGAAATGGAAACGGCCATAATAAAAAAATAAATGGACATAAGTAAAAACGGAATAGCACCCAATTGTAAATTATAAAGGTAAAAAACTAAGCTAATCAAGAAAATAAAAATGACGATGTGGATGAAGATTTTCAATCCAAATCACTTCTTTCCAGTCGGTCTAAGATATTCCTATTTAATCTATTATAAATCAAAATATATAAGAGCACTTATAGATAAGAAAAAATTTTTTTTATAAAGGAAAGGCTTACAGTTATTCAAACTATAAGCCTTCCAACTCTAAAAAAGAGTGAAATCTGTCTTAACTAAAATCCATTCGTGTGGTTCTTTATTTTCTCCTCCAACAATCATGAAGATTTTTTCTTTACATATTCCGACGATATTGTCCCCCAACTTCATATAAGGCTTTTGTTATTTGTCCAAGACTTGCGACCTTCACCGTCTCCATTAATTCAGCAAAAATATTTCCTCCGCTTACAGCTACTTCTTTCAAACGTTTCAACGCTTCATCGACGCGATCTTTATGTTTCTCTTGGAATTGTCGGAGGTTATGAATTTGCAACTCTTTTTCTTCTTTCGTTGCTCTTGCTAGTTCCATATTGTTTAACTCTTCTTCAGACGGAGGATTTGGATTTAAATACGTATTGACTCCGATAATTGGTAATTCTCCACTATGTTTTTTCATTTCATAATACATGGACTCTTCTTGAATTTTTCCACGTTGATATTGCGTTTCCATCGCGCCAAGAACTCCGCCGCGATCGTTGATTCGATCAAATTCTTTTAGTACGGCTTCCTCTACTAAGTCTGTTAATTCTTCAATAATGAAGGAACCTTGAAGAGGATTCTCATTTTTCGTTAAGCCGTGTTCTTTCGTAATAATCAACTGTATTGCCATAGCACGACGAACAGATTCTTCGGTAGGTGTTGTAATTGCCTCATCATATGCATTTGTATGAAGGGAATTACAGTTATCTTGAAGCGCCATCAATGCTTGTAATGTCGTACGAATATCATTAAAATCAATTTCTTGTGCATGAAGAGAACGTCCCGAAGTTTGAATATGGTATTTTAGTTTTTGACTTCTTTCATTTGCTCCATATTTTTCTTTCATGACAGTCGCCCAAATTCTTCTTGCAACACGGCCAATAACGGAATATTCAGGGTCTAGTCCGTTTGAGAAGAAGAAGGAAAGATTTGGAGCAAAATCATCAATATGCATTCCTCTACTTAAATAATATTCAACGTACGTAAAACCATTAGCAAGTGTAAAGGCTAACTGAGAAATTGGATTAGCTCCCGCTTCTGCAATATGATAACCGGAAATAGAAACGGAATAATAGTTTCTTACTTTATGGTCAATAAAATATTGTTGAATATCCCCCATCATTCGTAAGGCAAACTCAGTAGAGAAAATACATGTATTTTGTCCTTGGTCTTCTTTTAAAATATCTGCTTGAACCGTACCACGAACCGTCGATAAAGTATAAGCTTTAATTTCTTCATATTCTTCTTTCGTTAAAGGTCGACCAAGCTCTTTTTCTTTCTTTTCTACTTGTTGATCAATCGCCGTGTTCATGAACATCGCTAAAATAATCGGAGCTGGCCCATTAATTGTCATAGATACAGAAGTAGATGGATGACATAAATCAAAGCCTTTATATAGCTTTTTCATGTCTTCCAACGTACATACACTAACTCCGCTTTCTCCAATTTTCCCATAAATATCAGGGCGATAATCCGGATCTTCTCCATACAAAGTAACGGAATCAAAGGCTGTACTTAACCGTTTTGCCGGATCATCTTTTGAAAGATAGTGGAACCTGCGATTTGTTCTTTCCGGAGTTCCCTCACCAGCAAATTGTCTCTTTGGATCTTCTCCTTGACGTTTGAACGGAAATACTCCTGCTGTATAAGGGAAAGAACCAGGAACATTCTCTTTATACACCCATCTAACAATTTCTCCATAATCTTTAAACTTCGGTAAAGCTACTTTTGGAATATCTAAACCGGATAAACTTTTTGTTTTTAATTCAGTAACAATTTCTTTATCTCGAATTTTTGTTACAAATTTATCTTGAGCATATCGCTTTTTCAAATCTTCCCAACCAGCAATAATTTGTTTCGTTTCCTCTGTGAGCTTGCTTTCAACATCTTTTTTTAATGCTTCTAATGAAGCTAAAACTTCACCGTTTTGCTCTTTTTCTTTAACGGCTTCAATGGCGCCTTCAATTTGGAAAAGTCTCCTTGCTAATTGCGATTGTTGCTCTACTTTTTTATGATAGTTGCGAACAGTTTCCGTAATTTCACGTAAATAATAACGACGCTCGGAAGGAATAATCACATCTTGTTTGGCAACCACTTCATGTTTTGAATATTTTGTCGTCCAATTTGTTTGGAATTTCTCGTTTAGCTTTTCAATGAGAGCTGCAAATAATGCGTTCGTACCAGGATCATTAAATTGGCTTGCAATTGTACCGTAAACCGGCATTTCATCTAGCTCTTTGTCAAAAAGCTGATGATTCCGTTGATATTGCTTTTGAACTTGTCGCTTCGCATCTTCAGACCCTTTTCGTTCAAACTTATTAATGACAATTAGATCGGCAAAATCAAGCATATCGATTTTTTCTAATTGGGAAGGTGCTCCAAATTCACTTGTCATTACATACATAGAGATGTCACTGATTTCTTTAATCTCTGCATCTCCCTGTCCAATTCCACTCGTTTCCACAATGATTAAATCAAAATCCGCAGCTTTAACTACCGATAAAGCATCTTTAATCGCTAATGAAAGCTCACTGCGCGAATTTCTTGTCGCTAATGAACGCATATACACTCTTGGGGAGAAAATGGAATTCATACGAATTCTGTCTCCGAGCAAAGCACCGCCAGTTTTTTGTTTCGTCGGATCAACGGATAATACAGCCACTTTTTTATCAGGAAATTCATTAATAAAACGGCGAATTAATTCATCGGTTAATGAACTTTTCCCAGCTCCACCCGTTCCAGTAATACCAATAACCGGTGTTTTCTTTTCTATTTCTTTCACTTTTGATAGTACTGCTTCACTACCAGCTGCCGCTTCACTGTCATTTCCAATTAACGTTTCTGCCACGGTGATTAATTTGGCAATCGATTGGTGATCTCCTTTTTTCAAGCCTTCAATGTAAGGATTGACATCACCCGTTACAGTCGGAAAATCACATTCTTTCATCATAAGATTAATCATGCCTTGAAGACCTAACTGGCGACCATCCTCTGGTGAAAAAATTCTAGCTATACCATAATCATGCAGTTCTTTAATTTCTTTAGGAATAATAACTCCACCGCCACCACCGTAAATGCGGATATGGGATGCACCTTTCTCTTTTAATAAATCGTACATGTATTTAAAAAATTCCATATGTCCGCCTTGATAAGAGGAAACGGCAATCCCTTGGACATCCTCTTGAATAGCAGCATGAACAATTTCCTCAACCGAACGGTTATGTCCAAGATGAATGACTTCCCCACCGCTAGCTTGAATAATACGCCTCATAATATTTATGGATGCATCATGTCCATCAAACAAGCTTGAAGCCGTAACAAAGCGAACTGGATGTTTCGGTTTATACACTTCTACTGTATTCATCCTTCTCCTCCTGTCCTTTATTCATGTAAGCCTTTAACCCATTGAACAAGATATCTGTTTGAAGCTGTATATATTCTTCCAATGTGAACATTTTTCTTAGTGCCCAACGTCTAAAGCCCCACATCTGTCCTTGAACAAAAATGTTATGGGCTAGTAAACGAATATGTTGGTCACTTAACGTTAATACTCCATTGTCAACGACACGTCGTATTAACGTTTCGACTAAACCGACCATTTCCATTTCTTTTTTTAATACATAAGGTAATGCTTCCTTTGATAGTGATTTTGCTTCTTGATACATGACTAAAACTTCATCTTGCATTTCATCCATCACACGAAAATAGCAGGCAATGCCTAATTTTAAATTTTCAAGAGTGCCTTCCGTTAAATCCAACTCCTGGTGCAACCTCTCTTGTACTTGGTCGTAAATACTGTCGCATACTAAATAAAGAACATCTTCTTTCGTCCGAATATACTCATATAACGTGCCAATGCTAAAACCAGAGGCTTTTGCAATTTCTCTTGTTGTCGTGCGATGAAAACCTTTTTCCTTAAAAAGAGAGACAGCCCCTTTAATCATTTGGTTTCGGCGTTTATTGATCAGCTTTTCATCTTTTACAGAAGCATGGACTTCTCGTTTTTGATCCAAACTCATCTCCCCGCTTTTAGCTTCTTAACCACAATCCATTTCATTTTCTTCAAACCTATTCATTTATTTTGTTAACATGCGAGAAATGACTAGTCGTTGAATTTCTTGCGTTCCTTCATATATTTGCGTAATTTTTGCATCACGCATAAAGCGTTCTACCGGATATTCTTTCGTATATCCGTAACCTCCAAAGATTTGAACTGCCTCTGTTGTAACTTTCATAGCTGTATCTCCAGCGAAAAGTTTGGACATCGCGGATTCTTTTCCATAAGGGAGTCCTTGTGACTCTAACCAAGCAGCTTGATAGGTTAGTAGACGCGCTGCTTCAACATTTGTTGCCATATCTGCTAATTTAAAGGAAATCCCTTGGTTAGCAGCAATTGGTTTTCCAAACTGATGACGTTCTTTTGCATATTCAATCGCTGCATCAAGAGCTCCTTGAGCAATCCCAACCGCTTGGGCAGCAATCCCGTTTCTTCCACCATCAAGCGTCATCATCGCAATTTTAAAACCTTCACCTTCTTGGCCAAGAAGGTTTTCTTTCGGTACCATGCAATCTTCAAAAATGATTTCTGTTGTTGGCGATGAACGAATACCTAACTTTTTCTCTTTCTTCCCTACGCTAAAACCTTTAAAGTCTTTTTCGATGATAAAAGCACTGACTCCTTTATGACGCTTTTCAGGATCAGTGAGCGCGAAAACGATGTAAATATCGGCAACGCCGCCGTTTGTAATAAAAATTTTCGAACCGTTTAATACATAATGATCTCCCTCAAGACGCGCGGTTGTTTTCATTCCGCCTGCATCTGAACCGGATCCCGGCTCTGTAAGACCGTAAGCACCAATTTTTTCTCCTTGAGCCATCGGTTTTAAGTATTTTTGTTTTTGCTCCTCTGTACCGAATTTGTATACCGGCCAACCTGCTAAAGAAGTATGAGCTGATAGAGTTACACCAGTGGATGCACAAACTCGAGATAATTCTTCCACTGCTATACAGTAAGCTAAATAATCACTTCCAATACCACCGTATTCTTCTGGCCACGGAATTCCTGTTAAGCCAAGTTCCGCCATTTTATCAAAAATTTCACGATCAAAACGCTCCTCTTCATCACGTTCTGCAGCTGTAGGAGCTACTTCATTTTTCGCAAAATCTCGAACCATTTTTCTAATCATTTCATGTTCTTCAGATAGACGAAAGTTCATGGTATTGAATCCTCCATTTTCATAGATTTAAAGATTTATTTCAATAAGTTTCTGCTAATAACGATTTTTTGAATTTCGCTTGTTCCTTCATATATTTCCGTAATTTTCGCATCTCTGAAATATCTTTCTACCGGATACTCCTTCGTGTATCCATAACCGCCAAAGATTTGAATCGCTTCTGTTGTAACTTCAACGGCCGTTCTTGAAGCAAATAGTTTTGCCATCGATGCTTCCATTCCACATGCTTTTCCTTGCTCCCGTAAAGATGCCGCACGATAGATTAATAGTTTGCTTGCTTCAATAGCAGTTGCCATATCCGCCAATTTAAAAGCAACTCCTTGATTGGAAGCAATCGGTTTTCCGAATTGGTGGCGTTCTTTTGCATATTGATTTGCCTTCTCAAAAGCTGCTTCAGCAATTCCTAACGCTTGGGCGGCAATTCCAATCCGACCAACATCGAGATTAGCCATGGCAATTTTAAACCCTTCTCCTTCTTCACCAAGCCGCTGCTCAACAGGGATTTTCATTTCTTCAAATGTAAGTTGTACGGTTCGGGAACCATGAAGTCCCATTTTCTTTTCATCTTTTCCGACAATAAAACCAGGGGTATCTTTTTCAACAATGAACGCCGATATTCCATGTTTTCCTTTTTCAGGATTTGTGACAGCAAACACAATATACGTATCTGCTTCACCGCCATTCGTAATAAAAATTTTTGATCCATTGATGATATAATAGTCTCCGTCGCGTACCGCTCTTGTTTTTAAAGCAGAGGCATCGGAACCTGCTTGTGGCTCTGTTAACCCAAATGCACCTAAATATTCTCCTGTAGCAAGTTTCGGTACATATTTTTTCTTTTGTTCCTCTGTTCCAAAGTATAGAATCGGATTCGTTCCAACTGATGTATGAACGGATAGTATAACCCCTACAGCAGCGCTAACTTTCGATATCTCATGAATTGCAATAATATAAGATGTAAAATCCATTCCTGCACCGCCGTATTTTTCATCGATGGGAATGCCCATTAATCCAAGTTCACCCATCTTTTTTAAAATTGAACGAGGAAATTCTCCTTCCTCCATTTTTTCCACAAAAGGAGCAATTTCATTTTGGGCAAAATCTTGGACCATTTTTTTCATCATGAGTTGTTCTTCAGTAAATTGTAAGTTCATTGTTCTTCACCCTATTCGTAAACATAGAATCCTCGGCCAGTTTTGCGACCTAGCCAACCGGCTTTCACGTATTTGCGAAGAAGTGGACAAGGACGATATTTATCGTCTCCAAAACCTTCATGAAGAGTTTCCATAATATAAAGACATGTATCTAAACCGATAAAATCAGCTAACGTTAACGGCCCCATCGGGTGATTCATCCCGAGTTTCATTACTTCATCAATGGCTTCTTTTGTTGCTACTCCTTCATAAAGGGTGTAAATAGCTTCATTGATCATTGGCATAAGAACACGGTTTGAAACAAAACCAGGAAAATCGTTCACTTCTACCGGCACTTTATTCAGACGTTTAGTCACGGATTCAATCGTTTCGTATACTTCATCACTAGTTGCCAACCCACGAATAATTTCAACAAGCTTCATTACTGGTACAGGGTTCATAAAATGCATACCGATTACTTTTTCTGGGCGCTTTGTTGCAGCAGCAATTTCTGTTATCGGTAATGATGACGTATTAGAGGCAAGTATTGTATGTTCAGGTGCTATTTCATCCAATTCTGAAAAGATTTTAGATTTAATTTCCATATTTTCTGTGGCAGCCTCTATGACTAAATCAACATCTGCCGCGTTTTTTAAATCTGTAGATTTTATGATGTTTCCGAGCACTTGTTGTTTTTCTTCATCTGACATTCTTCCTTTTTCTACTTGTCTATTTAAATTTTTCTCAATAACAGATAGACCTCTTTGCACAAATTCATCTTTAATATCATGTAGAACCACTTGATAGTTTGCTTGAGCACATACTTGAGCAATACCGGATCCCATTTGTCCTGCTCCAACTACCATGACTTTTTTAATGTCCATCACATATCCTCCTCATCTACTATTGTTTTGGAACTTCAATCATTACGGCATCTCCTTGGCCTCCGCCACTACAAATGGCCGCAATTCCAAGTCCTCCACCACGACGTTTCAATTCATATGCGAGAGTTAAAATAATTCTTGCTCCACTAGCTCCAATTGGATGACCGAGAGCAACCGCACCGCCATTAACATTTACTTTTTCTTTATCCAATCCTGCAATTTGTGAACTTGCTAAAGCAACTGCAGCAAACGCTTCATTGATTTCAAATAAATCAATATCTTCCACTGTTTTTCCTGTTTTCTTCAATAATTCGTTAATCACTAATCCAGGTGTTTTTGGAAAATCTTTTGCCTCTACTGCAACTTCAGCATGGGCAACAATTTTCGCTAAAATGTTTTTCCCTTCCTGTAGAGCCTTCTCTTCACTCATTAATACTAATGCACATGCACCGTCGTTAACTCCTGGAGCATTACCTGCTGTAATGGTTCCATCTTTTCCAAAAACCGGCGGTAATTTAGCTAGTTTTTCTAATGATGTATCTTTTCTCGGTGCTTCATCATGCTGAATAACGATTGGGGCTCCTTTTTTCTGAGGAATTTCAACAGGTACGATTTCTTCCGCTAGTTTTCCAGATTCTATCGCTTCTATTGCTTTTACGTGACTTCTATACGCCCAAGAATCTTGTTCTTCTCGACTAATACTTAATTCTTCTGCCGTTTGATTTCCGTAAGTCCCCATATGAACTCCTGTAAAGCTGCAAGAGAGGCCATCATGAATCATTAAGTCGATTACTTGCGCATCGCCCATACGAAAACCGAAACGACCTTTTGGAAGCGCGTATGGAGCGTTACTCATTGATTCCATTCCGCCAGCGACAATGACCTCTCCATCTCCAACGCGTATAATTTGATCGCCAAGGGTCACACTTCTCATTCCGGAAGCACATACTTTATTAATAGTTTCTGTTTTGACTTCCCAAGGGATTCCTGCATGTCTTGCCGCTTGTCTTGATGGGATTTGTCCCTGACCTCCTTGAAGAACCGTACCTAAAATCACTTCATCCACTCTTTCAGGATGTATGTTTGCCCGTTTGAGAGCTTCCTGAATAGCCAGCCCCCCTAACTCGGATGCTGTTAAACCGCTAAGTGCACCACCGAATTTTCCAAACGGTGTTCTTGCCCCGTCGATGATTACTGTTTTCCTCATCTTCTCATCTCCTTTATTCTTTTCATCTATTAAATTATTTGTAACCGCTTTCAACATTTCGACTGAACGCTCGCTCAACGAAGGACGTGAAAGGAAGGGACCTCATATCGATCCCCTCTCTTTTATTTATATTTTACTGAAAAATTGTTTAGAATTAAATGATTTTACAGACAATTCCGTAAATAATTAAGAAGCAATTTCCTGAACATTTCCGCAAACAGCTTTTTCTAAAATCTCTGCAACATCATATGTTTTAACGGTTTCTTCTACTTCTTTAGCTTTTGTACCGTCAGAAAGCATGGTTAAGCAATAAGGACATCCCGAACTGATAACTGTCGGATTAACAGCTAATGCTTGTTCCGTACGTGCGACGTTAATACGAGTTCCTGTATCTTCTTCCATCCACATAAGTCCTCCGCCTGCACCGCAACACATTCCTGTTTCTCTATTTCTCTCCATTTCTACTAATTTCACACCGCGAATCGATTTTAAAATTTCACGTGGCGGGTCATAAACTTCGTTATATCTTCCTAAATAACAAGAATCATGGAAGGTAATCGTCTCATTCACTTCATATTTTGGAACCAGTCTTCCTTCTTTCACTAATTTATATAGTAATTCCGTATGGTGATATACTTCTGCTTTTAATCCGAAATCCGGATATTCATTTTTAAAGATATTGTATGCATGCGGGTCAATCGTTACAATTTTCTTCACATCGTTCTTTTCAAACTCTTCAATATTTTTTACCGCCAACTCTTGGAATAAAAATTCGTTTCCTAGACGACGCGGTGTATCTCCAGAGTTCTTTTCTTTATTCCCTAAAATCGCGAATTTCACACCAGCTTCATTTAACAGCTTAGCAAATGATAGTGCGATTTTTTGGCTGCGGTTATCAAAAGATCCCATAGAACCGACCCAGAATAAATATTCGAACTCTTCTCCTTCTTTTTTCAATTCTTTGACAGTCGGTACATAAACATCACTTCGAGCTTCGCGCCAATTTTCTTTTTCTTTACGATTTAATCCCCAAGGGTTGCCTTGACGTTCGATATTTTGCATGGCTCGTTGTGCATCGGAATTCATTTTTCCTTCGGTTAATACTAAATATCTACGCAAGTCTATAATTTTTTCAACATGTTCATTCATTACTGGACATTGATCTTCACAGTTGCGACAAGTTGTACAAGCCCAAATTTCTTCTTCTGTAATGATATCTCCAATTAAACTTGGACGATATTCAACGGTTGCAGCGGTTTCTTTAGATGCTTTTCCTGCACTGGCTAAAGCGAGTTGATTTCCTTTTGTTTTCGAAAAAGCAAATGTAGGTACCCATGGTTGCTTGGATGTAACAGCTGCACCGTAATTCGTTAGATGGTCCCGCAATTTTGTAATTAAATCCATTGGTGATAACATTTTTCCGGTACCCGTTGCTGGACACATATTGGTACATCTTCCACATTCTACACAAGCATATAAATCGATTAATTGAAGTTGAGTAAAATCTTCAATTTTCCCAACACCAAAAGATTCTTGTGATTCATCTTCAAAATCAATTTTTCGTAATTTTCCTTGTTTGTCTGTTCGATTAAAAAATACGTTAGCTGGTCCTGCAATTAAATGCGCATGCTTTGACTGAGGCACATATACGAGAAATGCAAGTAGCAATAGTAAATGAATCCACCATGCGACATAGAATGCAACAATAGCTCCTGTTTCACCTAACCATGAAAATGCACTGGCAAATAAAGAAGCTACCGGCTCTGATGTTGTTGCTTCATGTCCATGCCAAATCATAGCCATACCGTTTCCGAAAAGGACCGATAACATAAGTCCGCCAATAAAGATTAAAACAAGCCCAGATTTCCATCCTCTTTTTAAGCGGACAAGCTTTTCAATGTACCGGCGATAAAATGCCCAAAATACCGCCACTAATATCATTAAAGTTACGAGCTCTTGGAAAAATGTAAATCCTGGATAGACTGGTCCTAATGGCAAGTGAGAACCAGGGGCAATCCCTTTCCAAATAAAATCGATCGCACCAAATTGCACGAGAATGAATCCATAAAAGAACATCACATGGATAATTCCGCTTTTCTTATCTTTCAATAATTTTTTTTGTCCAAAAACATTTACCCAAATTTTTTGAAACCTTTCTTTTATCTTTAAATCGAACTCTTCTTTCTTTCCTAGCTTGATGTAGGCTATTCTCGTTCGAACCACATACACAAATAAACTAACTGCGTAAGCGGTTACAGCGAGAAATGCAATTAGGTTGACCCATAACCAACCGTTCATTACTTCCACTCCTCTCTCGATGTATTTTTTAAAAAACAAAAATTTTCAGAACTGTATTACTTTTATTATATAATGAATGAGCATTCAGTCAACATATTTCTTATGCAAGACGAATCAACCACATTCTGTAAATTCCAATAAGTAGTCGGGAAGGATGCAACTTTTTAATCTTGTATGGGAAAAATATTGATGCAGTTTTACTTTTTATTTGGGGGTTGTAAATGGTGCGTCTCCTTTTATGGACGGTTTTAGCGATATTTATGATTGGAATATATCTTTTTCTTGATTATCAATTAGGAAAAAGGAGACATAAAAAGGATTATATTAAATTCGAGTTTCCTTTAAGAAAAAGTAACGTTCAAATTTTTGCTAGTGGATCAGAATTATTTGAAGAATTTTTTTCAGATTTAAAAAAGGCCACACATCATATTCATTCCTTATTTTATATAGTTCGAAATGATGATTTTAGCCATTCTTTTCTTTCTATTTTAAAGGAACGAGCCAACGAAGGAGTACAAGTGCGCCTCCTTCTAGATTGGGTTGGAAGTTTAAAATTACCGAAAAAAGAAGTTAATAAATTACGTGACGCTGGAGTTCAAATCGAGTTTTGCCATGTTCCAAAGCCTCCTTATTTTTTTTATTCCTTGCAAGCACGTAATCACCGAAAAATAACAGTAATAGATGGGAAAGTGGGATATTTGGGAGGATTTAATGTTGGGAAAGAATACATAAATCTCGATCCAAAACTCACTCCTTGGCGTGACTATCATATAAAGCTAACTGGGGAAGGCGTTCAAGATTTACAAAAGCAATTTCTCTTAGACTGGTTTGATTCAACAGGTGAACATCTAACCGATGACCATACCTATTACCCTCCATTAAACAAAGGGAATATGATTCATCGAATTGTGGCTACAGAAGGGGTGGAACTTGAGCAAGAATTTGTAAAATTAATTTCTTATGCAAAAAAATCCATTCGCATTGGAACACCATACTTTATTCCAAGTAAACGATTATTCCAATCAATCATTCATGCAATCGACAGAGGGATTGAAGTTACTATTCTCATTCCAAAGACGAGCGACCACAAGTTTGTCAAAGAAGCATCTTATCCATATTTTCGAAAACTATTAAAAAAAGGATGTAAGATTTATCAATATTTAAACGGATTTTACCATGGAAAAGTTTTAATGATTGATGAAGAAATTGTTGATATCGGTACAGCTAATATGGATAAACGTAGCCTTTATTTAAATTGTGAAGTTAATTGCATTTTTTACAGTCATGAAGTGCTAAAAAATATGAAAGAGATTTATGAAAAAGATTTATCAAACTCTCACCTTTTAACTTTAGATGAATTAAATCATCCAAATGTGAAACGAACGTTATTGGAATGGATAGCATTCGTTCTTTCACCACTATTATAAAGGGGTTCGGTACCTTGATCATTCGCTTTGGTTATGTTTCTACATCACTAACTCTTTGGGAAGCATCGCCTTCTCGTACGATCACATTTACAAGGTATAAGAAATTAACAAAAGAGGAACGAAAGGAAAAATTATTATCGATCACGAAAGAAAATTTACAAAATACCATCCGAACATTACTATTTAATGCTGCCTATCAAATACCTTTATATCGCTTTTCTAGTTCCATTGTTCCACTTGCCACACACCCGGAAGTACGATGGAATTTTATCGATCCTTTTATTAACGAATGGAAGGAAATCGGACAAATTGTTACTGAACATAAAATGAGAGTCAGCTTTCATCCAAATCAATTTACTTTATTTACAAGTCCTAAAAAAGAAATTACGGAAAACTCCATCATCGATATGGATTACCACTATCAAATGTTAGCTGCTATGGGGATTGAGAAAAACTCGATGATTAACATTCATATCGGAGGAGCGTATGGAGATAAAAAGACAACATTAGTCCGTTTTGCAGAAAATTTAAAGCAGCTTCCTTCCCATATTAAAGACAGGATGACACTTGAAAACGATGATAAAACATATACCGCCCTTGAAACGTTAAAGGTTTGCGAAAAAGAACAAATTCCATTTGTCTTTGATTATCACCACCATTACGCCAATTCTCAAGAAGAGCCATTATCAGATTTATTACCGCGAATATTTAAAACATGGGAATTGTCCAAACTTCGGCCAAAAGTTCACCTTTCCTCGCCTAAATCAGAAAAAGAAATTCGCTCACATGCTGTTTATGTCGATGTACAATTCATCTTACCTTTTTTACAATTAGTAAAAGAGCTAAATGTCGACATTGATGTTATGATTGAAGCAAAGAAAAAAGATTTAGCTTTAATGAAGCTTTTGAATGACCTTAGTAGAATTCGAGGAATTAAAAGAATTGGCGGAGCAACGATTGAATGGTAAGGAGAGTTGGCTTTGAATAAAGTAGCGGTTTCATGGAGCGGCGGAAAAGATAGTATGCTCATGTTTCATCAATTAGTTACTAAAAAAATTCCGATCTATAAACTATTTACAACCATTGATAGAAAAACAAACCGTACGATTTCTCATCATATACGACGCGAACTCCTATTATCTCAAGTACATTCACTTGGATTTCCTTTGGAAGAAATATTTCTCCCTTCACACCCTACCAATGAGCAATATGAAAAAGTTATGAACCAGTTTTATACTAACTTAGAGAAAGAGAATGTTGACCAAATTGCCTTTGGAGATTTATTTTTACAAGATATACGAACATATCGTGAAAAAACATTTATAGAAAGAAAAATCTCCCCTATTTTTCCTATTTGGGGTATGAACTCTTCTCAATTAGCAAACGAATTGATTCAACTAGGATATAGGGCAATCATTGTAGCCATTAATAGTGAAGTGCTATCAACAGAGCTACTAGGAATGGATTATGATAAAGATTTTTTACGTTCTCTTCCTGATGGTTGTGATGTATGCGGAGAAAATGGTGAGTTTCATACGTTTGTTTATGATGGTCCCTTATTCCAAAAACCTATTACATTTCGAAAAGGGGAAATCTATCAAGACGGAAGTTATTATTGGATGGATCTCTATGAATAATTGCTTGAACCATATTCTCCCGTGACAGAAATTGATTCAATAGTATAGCTATCCTCCTTTCATGAAAACTAGCAACGTAGAGATTACATCTAATCCATGCGTACTTAATAAAAATGAGAGTCACCTCTCATTTTTTACTTCGTCCACCATGCAATGATGATTTGAAAGATTTGAAACCCTAAATAGACCCCAACAATTCCGGCTATCCCTGAGAGTGCGGGTGGTGCCGGTATTGGTAGTCTTAAAAAAGCAAATAAAAGCCCGGTTACAAGCCCTGAAATTAACGCAAGAAAAACTTCTTTCATAGAATGCTCCTCCCGTTATCTTTCTCTTGACTATTTTTTGCAATAGAAAGAGCATTTATGTTTAAATTTATCACCACGTTCACAAATAGGAAAATATTCGTTTTTTCTAGTACACATCATTCTAGTTAAAACAAAAATTGGCTGGCATGAGTATGGTGAATTACCGAATCCATGCCTGCCAATTAAATTCTTTAATATTTATAAAAGATTTTTTGTGCCACTACCGATGTTGGAAATCTTAATTTTTACTAACTAAATTTTAAAAGATAGATGCCTCCAGCAAATAGGAAAATGACTGCCAAAGCAAACTTTATTATTTTACCGAAAAAGTGATGAAATTCAATTAGCTTATAAATTGCAGTGTATCAACAGAAAAATGCAGAGTCCCGCACTTTATTAAATGATAAAAAACCGAGTATAAAATATTGTCATTTTATACTCGGCCTTCCCTTACATTTTTTCAGGTGCAGAAACACCGATTAAAGATAGTGCGTTTTTTAATGTTGTTTGGACTGCTTTTACTAAAGAAAGTCTAGCAACTGTTTTATTTTTATTTTCTAAATCTAACACTTTTTCCGCATTATAAAAACTATGGAACGTTGATGCAAGCTCATGAATATAATTGGTGACTCGATGAGGACTTCTACGTTCCGCTGCTACAGCTACTACTTGTGGGAATTCACCTAATTTCTTCAACACATCATATTCTTTTTCTGATTGAATTAAGCTGAAATCAGCATCTAGCGAATACGTTATATTTTGTTCTTCAGCTTGACGTAAGATGCTACAAATACGAGCATGTGCATATTGTGCATAATACACTGGATTTTCATTGGATTTAGAAACCGCTAAATCTAAATCAAAATCCATATGAGTATCGGAACTTCTCATCGCAAAGAAATATCGAACCGCATCTAATCCAACCTCTTCAACAAGCTCACGCATAGTCACTGCTTTTCCTGTACGTTTACTCATTTTCATTTTCTCGCCATTTTTAAATAAATGGACAAGTTGGATGATTTCGACTTCTAAACGATTGGAATCGATTCCTAAAGCTTCCAATGCTGCTTTAACTCGAGGAATATATCCATGATGGTCGGCTCCCCAAATATTTATAACCGTTTCAAAGCCACGATCAAATTTATCTTTATGATAAGCAATATCTGGAGTTAAATAAGTATAAGTACCGTCATTTTTAATTAATACGCGGTCTTTGTCATCGCCAAAAGCGGTTGATTTTAACCAAACGGCTCCGTCTTGTTCATACACATAACCGCTTTCTTTTAACGCTTTTAATGCTACATCAATTTTCCCATTTTCATATAAAGATGTTTCACTATACCATACATCAAATGCAACACGGAAGTTTTCCAAGTCTTTTTTCAACTTTTCTAATTCGTATTTCAAACCATATTCACGGAAAAATTGATAACGTTCTTCTTCGGATGCATGTATGTATTTATCGCCAAATTCTTCGGCTAATCTTTTCCCAATTTGCACAATATCTTCACCGTGGTAACCGTCTTCTGGCATTTCCTTTTCCATTCCTAAAGCTTGAAAGTAGCGTGCCTCTACTGACAAAGCTAAATTATGAATTTGGTTTCCTGCATCATTGATATAATATTCTCTTGTCACGTCATAACCGGCCATAGATAGAATATTGCATAATGAGTCCCCAACAGCCGCTCCTCTAGCATGCCCTAAGTGAAGATCACCGGTAGGATTAGCTGAAACAAACTCAACTTGTACTTTACGACCTTTTCCGCTATTGGACTCCCCGTACTTTTCACCACTATTTAAAATTAAAGGTATTAACTTTGTTAAATAATGATTATTCATATAAAAATTGATAAATCCAGGTCCAGCAATTTCAATCTTTTCAATGGAGGCTTTCTCTTTGTCGATATGATTGACAATCTCTTCTGCGATCAATCTTGGTGCCTTTTTCGCAATTCGCGCTAATTGCATGGCCATATTCGTTGAGTAATCACCATGCGCTTTTTCCTTTGGAATTTCTAGAACTACGTTTGGTATTTGATCCTCTTCGGCTAAACCTGCTTGAATGACAGCTGCTTTAATTTCTTCTTTTAACGATTGCTGCACTTTTTCAACAATATTCATTGATCGTTTCCTCCTTCTTTAATTGGAAAGAAAGTGTATAAATTCCGACGACTTCATGTTGCATATAAAGTTCATAAGAAAAAAGCAATTCTCCTTCTTGTCGCTCTTTATCCCAATCAAAATATATTTTATTTGTATTTAATATAAGCGGAAAACTACCATATTGGTTTTCAAAAGAGCCTTCCGTTTTTACTCCTTTTTGCAATGAAAACCTCATATTAATGGCGCCGTTTCTCATAATTAAAACTTGATTGTTTGATATCTTTATAACATTTTTGATTTTCCCCGACTCTGTTACTTCTTCGTATGTAATAAATTGTGAACCATTTTTTTCATAATATCGCCCGAATGAAATAATTTCAAAATTTTCTGTTTCACCGTCTTGGGAAATTTCAGTATGAAGATGAATTTTAATCGGGGTAAAACCGGTATTCTCCATGAAAACACTTCCTTGACGTAAATTCATATACTATTTTATTAAAGAGAATTTCCCACCGATTTTCAAGTTTTTAAATAAAAAAGCTATTATAGAATTGCCAACTAATATAAAAGTCCGACATCAGCCGGACTTCTTTTGTTTCATTATTTTTTTACCCAACCAAGAAGAATTTCACGAACGAATTTGCTAGCAGCAATTTGCGTTTGTTCTGTTGGATCATAGGCCGGAGCTACTTCTACAATATCTGCCCCAATTACACGGACATCAGAATTCGCAATAGCTGTTATTGCCTCTAATAGCTCTTTAGAAGAAATGCCTCCCGCTTCAGCTGTTCCAGTTCCAGGTGCATGCGCAGGATCTAATACATCAATATCGATCGTTACATAAACATTTCTTCCTTTTAATGTAGGTAATACTTCTTTTAATGGTGCCGCAACATCGAATTTCGCCATATACATTCCAGATTCTTTCGCAAATTGGAATTCTTCTCTCATACCAGAACGAATCCCGAAAGAATACACATTTTTCGCACCAATTAAATCACATGCTTTACGTATTGGTGTTGAATGGGATAACGGTTCTCCTTCATATTGTTCCCGTAAATCTGCATGGGCATCAATATGAATAATCGCAAAATCATCAAAGCGTTTATGAAATGCCTTGAAAATTGGCCATGATACTAAATGTTCTCCCCCAAGACCTAATGGAAACTTGCCAGCATCTAAAATACGACCAACAAAATCTTCAATCATATCTAAACTTCTTTGCGCATTCCCAAAAGGTAACGGAATATCACCCGCATCGTAATATTTAACTTCTTCTAGATGCTTGTCTAAATAAGGGCTATATTCTTCCAGCCCTAACGAAACTTCACGAATTCTCGCTGGACCAAAACGAGATCCTGGACGGAAACTTACTGTCCAATCCATCGGCATTCCATAAATGACCGCTTCACTTTCTTCAAAATTTGCGTGACTTCTAATAAATACATTACCTGAATAAGCTTCATCAAAACGCATGAGTAATCCCTCTCTATTCTATTCCTTCGTTAAATCATCAACAAACTTAGGTAAAACAAAGGACGCCCAATGAATATCTTTCGTATAATATTTCGTTTCAATTTCATGGAAACGACTTTCAGGAACTTGCAACGGATCATATTTTTTAGAACCTATCGTAAATGTCCATAAACCACTTGGATAGGTTGGAATGTTTGCTGTATATAATTTCGTAATTGGGAAAATTTCTTTTACGTCTTTAAAAACTTTTCGAATTAAATCTGCTTTAAACCAAGGGTTATCTGTCTGTGCGACAAAGATTCCATCTTCTTTCAATGCTTTAGAAATACCTGCATAAAATCCTTTTGTAAACAAATTAACAGCTGGACCAACCGGCTCAGTAGAGTCTACCATAATAACATCGTACATATTTTCACTTTTCGCAATATGCATAAATCCGTCATCAACAATGACTTCCACACGCTCATTGTCTAATTCACCGGCAATTTCCGGAAGGTATTTTTTCGAATACTCAATGACTTTTCCATCAATCTCTACAAGCACTGCTTTTTTCACACTAGGGTGTTTTAAAACTTCGCGGATAACTCCTCCATCTCCCCCGCCAACAACTAGAACATTTTCCGGGTTTGGATGAGTAAATAATGGTACATGTGCTACCATTTCATGATATACAAACTCATCTTTTTGAGTAGTCATGACCATACCGTCAAGTACAAGCATGTTTCCCCATTCAGCAGTCTCTACCATATCCAACTTTTGAAATTCTGTTTGCTCTGTATGTAATGTTTTTTTAATTTCCATCGTAATACCGAAGTGTTCGGTTTGCTTTTCTGTAAACCAAATGCTCATTAGTGTCTTCACAATCCTTCCTATGTGGATTTCATTACTGTTTAGCTTTCCCTATGAGAATTTCAAACATGAGAAAAGTATAGTAAAATCTTCTTCATTTGCAAAGTTTTTTTTGACATTTAGGTTTAAAAATTTTCACGGATTTTCATACTAACATTGAATAGGAATTTTTTTCTATTATTATTAGAAATAATTGTCATTATGGAGGTGCACCCTTTTGGAAATCATCACGGACAAACACTTTAGAAAAACAGCGAAATATTTTCGTACAGCCATTTTTATTGGCGCGTGTGCAACCATTGCTTTTTTTATTTTCCTATTTTCCATTTACACGATTGCTAAACTAATGGGGCCACCTCCAATTGCCGTTCCTCAATCAACGTTATATTTTGCAGAAGATGGAACAGTCATTGGCGAAACAAATATGAACGGTCAAAAACGATATTGGGTGAGTGTAGATGACATTTCTCCATATTTAATCCAGTCTACGATTGCTGTAGAAGACAAACGTTTTTATAAACATTTAGGATTTGATTTTCGAAGAATTATTGGAGCCATATTGGCGGATATAAAATCCTTTTCCAAAGCAGAAGGAGCTAGCACGATTTCCCAACAATACGCTCGCAACCTTTTCTTAACCCTTGATAAAACTTGGAGCCGGAAGATTACAGAAGCTTTTTATACGATTCGTCTTGAAGTCAATTATTCTAAAAAAGATATTTTAGAAGGGTATTTAAATACCATTTACTATGGACACGGTGCATATGGAGTAGAAGCGGCCAGCCAATTTTATTTTGGCAAAAGTGCTAAAGATTTAAATTTGGCCGAAGCTTCTTTATTAGCCGGAATTCCAAAAGGTCCTTCCATTTATTCACCATTAGAGTCTTGGGAAAAGGCAAAAGAGCGTCAAAAAGTAATTTTACAATCAATGGTAGAAAACGGACTGATCTCTAAAGAAGAAGCGAAAAAAGCTTATCAAGAAGAATTAACGATCGTCGGTAAGCACCTTTACAAGCAAAATGAAATAGCTCCATATTTTCAAGATGTTGTGACAAATATTTTAAAAACAAAACTAGGGATTGATGATCGTTCCATCGATTTAGGAGGCTTAAAAATTTACACTACTTTAAATCCTTCCTTGCAAAAAATTGCGGAAAACGTCATAAACAAAACGATTGCTAGTGAATCGGATATTCAGCTTGGGTTTGTAGCTCAAGACCCTAAAACTGGCCATATTCTTGCACTGGTGGGCGGACGAAATTATGAAAAGAGTCCATATAATCGTGCCGTTCAATCATTGCGTCAACCTGGCTCAACCATAAAACCGATTCTATATTACGCCGCCCTTGAACATGGATTTACACCTTCAACCACTTTAAAAAGTGAATTAACAACTTTTAAATATGATGAAGGAAGAAAATCGTATACTCCACATAATTTTAATAACTTATATGCCAATAAAGACATTACATTAACTCAAGCATTGGCATTGTCAGATAATGTTTATGCAGTAAAAACACATCTATTTTTAGGAATGGATACACTAGTTGAATATGCTAAAAAATTTGGTATCAATACCCATTTGGACAAAGTCCCATCGTTAGCTCTCGGAACAAGTGGAGTTCGTGTCATCGATATGGTGAATGCGTATAGTCATTTTGCAAACGGAGGATATGCTGTTGAACCCGTGTTTATTACAAAAGTGGAAAATGCCAAAGGGGAAGTTATTTTTGAACATAAAGAGGAAAAAGAAAGAATTTTAGACCCTGATAAAGCATTTGTTATGACGCATATGATGACAGGCATGTTCGACTCACGATTAAATAGCTATTCAATGGTAACCGGAAGTTCTGTAATTGATCGAATGACAAGAACTTATGCAGGTAAATCCGGCTCCACCGATACCGATAGCTGGATGATAGGATTTACGCCGCAATTAGTAAGCGGAGTTTGGACAGGTTATGATCAAGGAAAAGATATTACATTAGCTGCTGAAAAATCATACGCAAAAGAGATTTGGATCTCATTTATGGAAGAAGCATTGAAATCACAACCGAAAAAAGCTTTTAAACCTACAAAAAATGTTGTCGGCATTTATGTAGATCCCGAAACTGGACTCATTGCGACAAAAGATTGTCCTGTTTCTCGATTGACTTATTTTGAAGCAGGGACAGAACCGGTAGAACATTGTCATTTGCACAGCCATACAAATAACAAAAAAGAGGAAAAACAAATGAAGAAAGAATCAAAGAAGAAAGAAAAATGGTATGAACGATTCTTCGACTGGATTCCTTAACGAGCTGACTGAGAAAAAATGATCATTTCTCCAATTATGGAAAATGATCATTTTTTATGACTTTCACATTTTCTTACTATTCTCTATAGAACCTAATAGTAATCGAGTAGGAGGGGGTGACTAACCCCCGACCTCTCACACCACCGTACGTACCGTTCGGTATACGGCGGTTCAATTAAGTATGACGTAGA
>NZ_JBYLHW010000039.1:0-24823 GCF_057747715.1 Bacillus sp. JST-5
GTACGGTTTGATGAGGGGAAGCTGAGAGTAAAAGAGACAGCATGAGCTGTCCCTTTGAAATCAGTTTTCTACTCTACAAAATGATTCAATCGGACGTTGGAAAGTGTTGTTATATGTGTTAAGATAGTAAGCGTTTTAACATAAAGAAAGGAAATGAAGAAATGGAGCATTTAGAAGCTGGTGTTATGACTACATTAAAGGTGGAACGTGAAGCTTCATTTGGTTATTTTTTATCAAATGGACATGAAGATGTTCTTTTACATCATCATGAAATATTAAAAAATCTTCATATAGGAGAATCGATTGATGTATTCCTTTATCAAGATAAATTAGGAAGATTAGCGGCAACGATGAGAAAACCTACAATTATGAAAGGAATATATGGATGGGTAGAAGTTGTCGATGTGAAAGAAGACTTAGGTGTCTTTATCCATATTGGTACAAGTAAAGATATTTTAATCCATAAGAATGATTTACCAAAGATGAAACATGTTTGGCCAACCATTGGTGGAAAATTATATTGTACGTTAAAAACCGATAAACAAGGACGTTTACTTGGAAAAATTGCGACAGAAAAGGAAATGGAGTCATTATTCATCAAAGCTAGTCGTAGCGAATTTAATAAAAATATTTCAGGAATTGTGTATCGAACTTTGCGAAGTGGTTCTTTTATAATTACAAACGAAGGGTATCGTGGCTTTATCCATGAAAGTCAACGTGAAGAGGAGCCGAGATTAGGCTCGAATGTTCAAGGGAGAATCATTGATGTAAAAAATGATGGATCCATTAATGTATCATTACTAAAAAGAAGCCATGAAGCAATTATAGATGATGCAAATAAAATTTTATCTTATCTTAATAACCGTGGAGGGGTTATGCCATTAACAGATCATAGCTTGCCTGAAGAAATTCAAAATAAATTTGGTATGAGTAAGGGTGCATTCAAACGTGCGATAGGTTATTTAATGAAACAAGGAAAAGTTTATCAAAATGATGGCTGGACATATTTAAAAAGGTGATAGAGGAAGTGAATAATATGTGGAAAGAATTTAAACAATTTGCAGTAAAAGGGAATGTGGTAGACCTTGCTGTAGGTGTGATTATTGGAAGTGCTTTTGGTAGTATTGTTTCTTCACTTGTCGATGATATTGTTATGCCTTTTTTTGGTTTAATTATTGGGGGAATTGATTTTACAAATCTAAAAATTCAAGTAGGAGATGCAACCATTCAATATGGGAGCTTTCTCCAAGCGATTGTTAATTTTCTAATTATAGGGTTTACTGTATTTCTATTTGTTAAACTATTAAATAATAGAAGAAAAAGAGAAGAAGAAATGAAACAAGAAGAAGATGTAGCACCTTCAAAAGAAGTAGAGCTTTTATCTGAGATAAGAGATTTATTAAAGTCAAAGCAAATCGATCAGTAATAAAATTTATTACGTTCAGTTTAGAAAAAATGAGTTTCCAACAATGAAAGAAGGAGTCACGTATGTTCAATGAGAGTAACGACACCTTCTTTCATGAATGAAAAAGAATTTGACAAATAACATATTTTGGTTCAAGTAGGCTAATAATAGTAGAGTATTGATTTTTGATAAATGTGTAATTTTGCCAAACAGTAATAATAGTGCATTTACATTTTTCCTTCTTTAATCCATGTCCAAATGCGATAACTTCCGTAAAGAGAAACTAATAAAAGTAATATCATTATAATAACATATATGGAAAGTCTATTTATTTCCTTCAATCCTTGTGCATTAATAAAAACAAAGGACGAACAACCAATAAACATTAAGTAACAGAACACATTTGGAATAATCCATAAAATTCTTAACTTATAATTTTTCATTTATATACCTCCCCTTATAATAGAAAAACTAGGATTATAAGAAAAAGTTTACATGGTTTATTTCAATTTTATATCCCACATATACATAAAAACAATAGTCTGTTGTAAACGGATGATTAATAAAATGAAAAGCCAGAAAAATGTTAATAGAAACATTTTCCTGGCTTTTCTATTACGAGGATATTTTATTCCCATTTCCATTCTTATTGGTAACTTTCTACTAATTGATCCACGAGTGATCCTACATAAGCAACGGCATTTCGAATAGCATCTGGTTTTGACATGTCAACACCCGCATGTTTCATTAACTCCAATGGTTTCATTGTGCCTCCAGCTTTTAAAACTTCCAACCAACGATCAATGGCCGGTTTTCCTTCTTGTTGGATTTTTTGTACAACAGCAGTAGATGCTGTTAATCCAGCTGAATAGGTGTAAGGGTATAATCCCATATAATAATGAGGTTGACGCATCCATGTCAACGATGCTCCTTCATCAATATCAACTTCATCTTGCCAAAATGATTTTAAAATGTTCCCTTTCATTTCACAAAGAACGTTCGCTGTAATCGGATTACCTTTTTCTGCCCAAGCATAGACTTGACGTTGTAATTCTCCTTCTAATAAATGAGTAACAAAGTTGTGATAATATGTTCCTAATAACTGAGAGATGACCCAACGTTTCATCCGTTGATCATTCGTATTGGAAAGTAAATATTGTCCTAATAATAATTCATTCATCGTTGAAGGAGCTTCTATAAAATAAGTAGATGGACGAGTATTGAATAGACGTTGGTATTTTCCAGCTAAATAGAAATGTCCAGCATGTCCCAATTCATGTGCAAGAACAAATGTACCACGCATTGTATTTGTCCAAGTAATTAAAATAAATGGGTGTGATCCGTATGGGCTTGAGCAAAAAGCACCTGTTGATTTTCCAACATTATCAGCTAAATCCACCCATCTTTCTGTCAATCCTTTTTTCATAATTTCCAAATATTCAGGTCCCATTACTTGTAAAGCATCTAATATAAGCTTTGAAGCTTCTTCGTATGAAGTTTCAGGGTTATAATCAGGATCTAGTGGTGCTTTTAAATCGCAAAATTTCATTTCATCCAATCCAAGTACTTTCTTCTTTAAGCGAGCATATTTTCTCATATGAGGGGCTAACTCTTTTTGGATGATATTTAATTGATTTTCATACATTTCAAGTGAAACTTGTTGAGGTTGTAACAACATATGAGTAACAGATTCATATTTTCTTAATTTCGCTTCAATGATTTGTTTTTTTACTTCCGTTGCATAAGCGGCAGCAAACGTATTTTTATATTTATTTAATGTTTTTACGAATGAATCATAAGCATTTCTTCTTAATTCTGTATCCGGAGATATTTCATAGCGATCTTCATATAAGGCAAATGACATTGGGAGTTCTTCAGCATTTTGAGAAAGAATGGAATCAAATTGCATATCCGAAGATTTGCTTATTTGATAGATTCTATATGGCGAACTATGTACTTCACTAAAAGCTGCTAAAGCTTCTTCCGTTTCTGGTGATAATCGATGAGTTTTTTTCACAAGAATATCATCAATAAATTTTTTAAAATCTTTAAGTTCTGGCTCTTCGTCATAAAATTTTATAATATTTATTTCAGACATATTTAAAATCTCAGATTCTATAAACGACAATGAAGCATTTACATTTGATACAAAGGAAGATATTTTACTCGTGTTTCCTTGATTTACAGGATCAGTTCCGTCAGCAGAGAATTTTAAGCTAGCATAAACAGCTACTAAATTGGCACGTTGAAAATAGGATTCATAGGCTTTTAAACAATTTAATAAATTTTTTGCATTTGATAGTGTCCCGCGATACTTTGTCACTATTGATAAATCATTTTCTAATTGTTTTAACTCTTTTTCCCATTCTTCATCTGACTGAAATAAATCTTGTAAATTCCATGTTAAATGTTCAGGTACTTCCGAACGAACGGGGCGTTTTTCCATTGTTTTTACCATTTCCAACCTCCTGAAATTTTATTTCGATACTCTAATATTTAGTATACAATAATTTTAGAAAAATGAAAATATTGTTAAACATCGTTAAATTCAAAATATGAATCCAATGATAAGCTATTTTTTGTTAATATATGATTAGTATAATGTTCTTTGAGGTGAGAAAATTGAATGTAAGTTTTGAAGAAATTGTTGATATTGAAAAAATAGGGGAGAAAAATTATAAGAAGTTAAACGATATTTTGTCATTAGCCAATAAGGTAAAAGACATTAAATTTGCTTCGGAAGATAAAGAAAAAACTTTGTTATTATGCATTGATTTTCAAAATGACTTTATGGAAAAGGGGGAACTTGGAGTCCCAAACTCTCATAAAGACGTAGAAAACGTTACAAAATTTATATTTCACCATTTTAATCATATATCAAAAATCGTATATTCATTAGATACACACATGCCACATCAAATTTTCCATCCAATTTGGTGGAAGGATAAAGACGGAAATCATCCTACATCGTTTACAATAATTCATGCAGATGAAGTGAAAAAAGGGAAATGGATCCCATTAAAGGAATATGAAAGAAGTTTAGAGTATGTTGAAAATCTAGAAAAAATAGGGAAGAAAAAATTGTGCATTTGGCCGTATCATTGTATAGAAGGGACATTTGGAGCAAGTTTAGAAGGCCAATTAGCAAATATGATTTATTTTCATTCTCTTGTCCGACAAACAGAAGCAAAATCAATTGTGAAAGGACAGTCTCCAGTTACAGAAATGTATGGGATTTTTAAACCTGAATACGATCCAAATTATGTAATGAATACGGAATTATTAGAAGAGATATCTTCTTTCGATAAAATCTTTATCTCAGGAGAAGCGAAATCGCATTGTGTATTAGAATCTCTAAAACAATTATTAGAATATATGAATGAAAACTATCATTCAACTTCAAAAGTATTTGTTTTAGAAGATTGTATGAGTTCTATACCAGGTTTCGAAGAAGAGACGGAAAAAGCTTTTCAACAATTAGTTGATATTTATAAAATAAATATCGTAAAATCTACTGATATTTAATTTCCATAGGGACATGATCCATGTTCTGTCGCAATCCTTTTAATATTAATGGAAAAAATGAAAAAATCGATATGATTTTTCTCTCTCAATTAAATGCCTAGTAATAAAAGAGTGTTTCTCCAAACTATAAAAAACATCGAGTGATAAACGAGATTCGTTTATTACTCGATGTTTTGATTTATCTATTCATTTTTAGAAGATTCTTCAAAGTATTCGTCCCCTTTTAATTTTTGCTCTGGCATTAAAAATGTTCCAAAAAACGTTAAAATACCAAACACAAGGGCAACGAAAAATAATGAAGACATTCCGGAAGTTAAAGAAACTTTAACCGCATGAATAAATTTCTCAAATAGTTGCAATCCCATTTCACCAAATTGTGAAAATGCTTGTTTTAATTGTTCTTGAGCATCAGCTGTCAGCAATGCTTGCGGATTTAAATCTTTAAGAGCACTTCCAGTATTTCCAAGAGAAGATAATTCCTCAGGCATCGTTTCCTCTAACTTTTTATTAAAGCCATTATTTAATAAAGATCCGAAAATAGGAGAAGCTATCACTCCGCCTAGTGATGTTACAAATTGTTGTGTTGAGTTTACTGTCCCCATTAAGCGATATGGGAATGCATTTTGTACAGCAACATTTAGTAATGGCATTAAGGAACCAATCCCAATTCCTAAAATAACCATATTGATAATGACTGTTGTGTAACTAGTATCAACATTCATCGTTGTAAATAAATATAAACCTACGACAATAAATACCGCACAAATATGTGAGAGACGCTTATACTTTCCTGTCTTAGTCATCACTTGACCGGAAATAATCGATCCAATGATAAAACTGATCATCATAGGAGCCATAACTAATCCACTATTTTGTGCACTCAATCCGATAACGCCTTGAATGTATAATGGCAAAAACATTGTTGCACCAAACATTGCCATAGATATGAAAATACCGAGAATAAGGGTAACAGAAAATAATCGATTTTTGAATAAAGCAGTATCAACAATAGGTTCTTGAGCTTTTGTTTCATAAAATGCAAAAATTAGTAATACAATAGCACCGCCAACAAAAAGGGTAATCGTTTCCCAATCTGTCCACGTATATTTATCTCCAATCCATGTAAAACCTAATAAAATAGGGATGAGACCTATAACTAATAAAAATGTACCAAACCAATCAATTTTTGCTTGTTGATCAATTTTAACTTTCGGTAATGCATAAAAAACACCAATTAATGCTAGAACAGCAAATGGCAAGTTAATGAAAAATACCCAATGCCAACTTAAATGATCAGTAATCCATCCACCAATCGTTGGACCTAAAATACTGGAAAGACCAAAAACCGCACCGATTACACCCATCCATTTTCCACGCTCGACTGGATTAAAAATGTCCCCAATCGTTGCTCGTGGCATACTCATCATTGCCCCTGCACCAATTCCTTGAATAGCACGTGCAATAATTAACCATGTCATTGACTCTGCAAACCCTGAAAGAATAGAACCTAATGAAAAAACAATTAATCCAAAAATGTAAAATGGTCGACGACCGTATATGTCTGACAACTTACCATAAATGGGAACAGTGACAGCAGAAGTAATCATAAAAGCACTAAAAATCCAAGCATATAATTCAAAACCATGTAAATCACTAATGATGGTTGGGATAGCTGTTGAAACAACGGTTTGATTCATGGAAGCAAAAAACATCGTTACTAAAACCGTTGCTAACGCCCACCATTTTTTTCTTCCTGTAATTTGATTCGTCGTTTGATATTCGGTATTCATTTTCCCCACTCCTGAATGATAACTTTTGATATTATGACTGACCGTTTAGTCACAATTCATGCATTAAAATAATATACAATACGAAATTAGATTTTGCAATAAAATATGCTTTTATAAATAAAAAAATTTATTCAATGTAATCAACTAAAACGTGATATAGTTAAGAAAAATACAGGATCTCCATATATTCCTGGTAATAAGGTCTGGGAGTTTCTACAGGTTTACCGAAAATAAACCTACTATGGAGGGTTTGTTAGAAACATTAGAAATCTTTCTATTGTTTTCTTCGTCCCTCCACAAAAACTTTTGAGGAGGACGGTTATGAAAAATAGCTATACGTTAAAAATTGCTGGGATTGTTCGTCAATTACCAATTATTCAAATCTCTAATCATGTAAAAATTGCAAGTTTTGTCACTTTAGGGGATCGCGAATTAGTTGAAAAGGTTGCTCCAATTCTTGTTGAAAAACTGCCTGAAGTTGACATTTTAGTTACAGCAGAGGCGAAAGGAATACCTCTTGTTTATGAAATGGCAAAGATATTAAATATGAAACATTACATCGTTGCAAGAAAAAGTATAAAAGCGTATATGAATGAACCATTTCTCATAGAAGTCCAATCCATTACAACGAACGAAAAGCAAATTCTTTGCTTAGATCAAAAAGATGTTGAACTCATTAAAGGAAAAAAAGTTGCATTAATTGATGATGTTATTAGTACAGGTGAATCGATTCGTGCATTAGAACAATTAGTTGTGAAAGCTGGGGCAAAAGTTATAACTAAAGCAGCAATATTAGCAGAAGGAGATGCTGCAAAAAGGAAGGATATAATATTTTTACAAACAATACCGATTTTCAACATCTAAACATCTAAGCTTTCTATTTTTTTTGGAAAGCATTCTTTCAAGGGAAGTATCAAATTCTTTACGTTCATACAATTATATTGAAAAAAGTATGGAGGGGATCTTTTATGGGATTTTTTGATGGACTATTAGGGAATGCTTCACAAGCAGATTTGGAATCTGTCCAAAAAGAATTATCTTCTATTTTAATTCAGAATGAAAAAGTAGAACAAGCCTATAAAATTATCCGTGATTTAATCGTCTTTACGTCCAGAAGATTGATTCTTATTGATAAACAAGGGTTAACCGGAAAAAAAGTTGAATATCATTCTATTCCTTATAAATCCATTACACATTTTAGTGTAGAAACTGCAGGACATTTCGATTTAGATGCTGAATTGAATATTTGGATCTCCGGTGTATCTGAACCAATCGTGAAAGAGTTTAAAAAAGATAAGACTATTTATGACGTACAAAAAGCGCTTGCCTATTACGTTGGATAATTTTTATTAGGGGGATGATGTATGCACCATGAAACTAGGTTGTTGGAACAAATAAAAAATCTAAATGAAGTATTTTGGGAACAACATGCTAATACAATTCCTATTCAGGAAAAATATAAAGATTTAAGCAATGAATGGGAGGAAGCAGAAAAAAGACTTTTACGCTTTGCACCACTTATTGCACACTATTACCCTAATGTTTCATCTGGAATCATTGAATCTGAACTAACAGAAATAAAAAATATGAAAAATTGGATTGAAAAAACGTTTGAAACTTCGATAGATGGCACCTTGTTATTAAAAAGAGACGACTTATTACCAATCGCTGGTTCAATAAAGGCAAGAGGGGGAATTTATGAAGTTCTGAAATTTGCTGAAACCATTGCAGTAAAAGAAGGTGGTTTCCATACCAATGATTCTTATAAAATGTTAGCTGAAGAAAAGTTTAGATCTATTTTCTCCAAATATACGATTATAGTAGGTTCAACTGGAAACTTAGGATTAAGTATTGGGATGATAAGTAAAAAATTAGGTTTTCGAGTCGTTGTACATATGTCAAGCGATGCCAAAGAATGGAAGAAGCAATTATTAATCAAAAATAGCGTTGAAGTTGTAGAGCATCAAAGTGATTATAGTGTTGCAGTTAGGGAAGGGAGAGAGCAATGTAAGTCATCAAAAAACTGCTATTTTATCGATGACGAAAAATCAAAAGATTTATTTCTTGGATATGCAGTTAGTACCAAACGATTAAAAAAACAACTAGATGAAAAGAAAATTGTTGTAGATGAAAACCATCCATTATTCGTCTATTTGCCGTGTGGTGTTGGTGGCGCACCCGGAGGAATAACATTTGGTTTAAAACATGTTTTTGGTCCTCATGTTCACTGTATTTTTGCTGAACCGGTAAATGCTCCTTGTATGTTGTTGGCACTTATAACCGGTAAAGGTGATCGAATCGAAGTTGAAGATATAGGAATACCATTAAAAACAGAAGCAGATGGACTTGCTGTTGGACGTGTTTCTTCGTTTGTATTTGATACAATTGGTCCCTACATTAATGCAGTTTATACCATCAAAGATGATCGGCTATTTCAATTTTTAGTTGCTTTACAAGAGAAAGAGAATATTCGCTTAGAACCGTCTGCAGCCGCAGGGATTATGGGTCCAGTTTTAATTAAAAAGAGTCGTTTTATAAAACAATACACTCCACAAGCACTGAAAAATAGTACTCATATTGTTTGGTCAACCGGTGGAGGACTCGTACCAATTGAACAGATGAATGAATATTTACAAAAAGGAAAAAATCTTCCGAATAAAATCGGAAGACTTAATGATTACTAATTTTAGCATGAGCGATCCAAACAAAATGATTCATTCGTTCGAAACGAACGTTAAACCCATGTTTTTCAAAAATAGAAGTTAAAATAGGTATGGTTGTATAATATTCTGTTTGTAAATCATGAACAAGCCGGTCATATCCTTTTTGCTTATAATCATTTTCTGTTTTTAATTTTTCTTCCTCTGTAGAAAAAATGGTATCAGCAATTATAATATCACCATTTTTTGATAGAATGGAAGAATAATAGGATATGGCCTTTTCTTTCTCTTCATCAGTTAAATGATGAAATGCGTAAGTACTCACGATCGAGTCAACTTTTTCATCTGGAATCGGAAAATGTAAAAAGTCTCCTTCAATAGCTTCAAAATTCATTTTATTTTTTGTAATTTCACGCATTTTTTCTGAAGGTTCAACACCGATGACATTTAAACCTCTATCTAATAATTTTTTCGTTAAATTCCCTGTACCAACTCCAAATTCAATGACTGTACCTTTCGCTTTATTAGCAACATTCGATAAAATTTCGTCATAATTCATAAAGACATCACGATATTCTTCATCGTGTCCAGAAACTGTATGGTCATACGTAGGTGCCCATTGATCAAATAATTGGTCAAATTCTCTTCCCATCTGTCATTCTCCTTTATTTATATAATTCATATCAGAAAACTAGGAATTAAAGTGGTAAAATACCTTTTTTTATCATATGTTTCTCCTTTGACAAAGTCAACTAAAAAACATACTATACTTATAGGTTTAATTTTAAAAAGGAGTGTCATGAATGGAAATTAAAAAAATGAATGTAGAAAGCTTTAATTTAGATCATACAAAAGTTAAAGCTCCCTATGTCCGTTTAGCTAGTACAAGCACGGGAGAAAAAGGGGATCGTCTTTATAAATACGATGTTAGATTTTGTCAACCAAATAAAGAACATATGGAAATGCCAGCTCTTCATTCTTTAGAACATTTAATGGCTGAAAACATTCGTAATCATCATGATACAATTTTTGATGTGAGTCCAATGGGATGTCAAACAGGTTTCTATATATCTGTTATAAATGATGGTGATTATGATCGATTCTTAACAGTTTTAGAAAAAACGTTGAAAGATGTTTTGGAAGCTACAGAAGTACCGGCATGTAATGAGGTTCAATGTGGATGGGCTGCTAGTCATAGTTTAGAAGGAGCTAAAGCTATTGCTGAAAAAATGCTTTCTAAACGCGACGAATGGACTCAAATCTTTCAGTAAATATTTCGAGGTGCAAACATGAAATATGTTAACAAAATAAATGAGCTAATTGGAAATACCCCATTGTTGAAAATTCAACATCATCCTTTCGCTCATAAAGTGAATATTTTTGCCAAATTAGAATTTATGAATCCAGGTGGGAGTATTAAAGACCGTCTAGGACAATACTTAATTAAAGATTCGATTGAAAGAGGTCTAATTGATTCGAATGGAACGGTTATTGAACCAACCGCTGGTAATACAGGGATTGGTTTAGCCTTAGCTGCTGTTGGAACAAATATAAAAGTTATTTGTGTTGTTCCAGAAAAATTCAGTCAAGAAAAACAAATGTTAATGCGCGCATTAGGTGCAACAGTCATTCAAACTCCGACCGAATTAGGTATGAAAGGTGCAATTGATAAAGCACAACAATTGCTTAAGGAAATCCCAAATTCTTGTTGCCCACAACAATTTCACAATGATGCAAATCCATTAACTTATTATGAAACGTTAGGTCCAGAAATTTATGAGCAATTAGATGGAAAAATTGATATTTTTGTTGCTGGAGCTGGAAGTGGCGGAACATTTACCGGAACGGCAAAATACTTAAAAGAAAAAAACAAAAACATTAAGACGGTTGTTGTGGAACCTGAAGGATCAATATTAAATGGACATCCACCGGGACCTCATAAAACGGAAGGAATCGGATTAGAATTTATTCCTCCTTTTATGAATCAAGAATATTTCGATAAAATTTATACGATTTTAGATCGCGAAGCTTTTCATAGAGTTCGCGAATTAGCTAAATTCGAAGGACTGCTTGTTGGAAGTTCATCTGGTGCCGCGTATGAAGCCGCACTAAAAGAGGCAGAATACGCACCGGAAGGAACTAATATTGTCACAATCTTTCCAGACAGTAGTGAACGATATTTAAGTAAAAATATTTATGAGGAGGAACTAGATTGAGAAATAAAACGAAACTTATTCACGGTGGAATTCCACGTGATGAACATACTGGTGCTGTATCTATTCCAATTTCTCATGCAAGTACATTTAAGCAAGATGGAGTTGGAAATTTTAAATATGAATATGCAAGAACAGGAAACCCAACGAGACATGCTCTAGAAGAGCTAATTAAAGATTTAGAAGGTGGAGTTGCTGGTTTTGCATTTGGCTCGGGTATGGCTGCTATTTCATCTGTCATGCACTTATTTCAAGCTGGGGATCATATCATTATTACCGATGATGTTTACGGTGGTACATTCCGTTTAATGACAAAAGTTTTAAACCGTTATCAAGTGGATGTTTCGTTCGTGGATACATCTGATTTGGATTTAGTGAAAAATTCCATCAAACCGAATACAAAAGCGATTTATATCGAAACACCAACGAATCCTTTATTAAAAATTACGGATATAGAAGCCGTTAGCAAATTAGCAAAAGAAAATAATTTATTATTGATCGTTGATAACACATTTAGTACTCCATATTGGCAAAATCCATTACAGTTAGGAGCCGATATTGTTCTTCATAGTGCAACAAAATACTTGGGCGGTCATAGTGATGTCGTTGCAGGTGTTGTCGTTGTAAATTCAGAGCAATTGAAGTCGGATTTACATTTTATCCAAAATTCCGTCGGTGGGATTCTTGGTCCTCAAGACTGTTGGTTATTAATCCGAGGAATTCGAACACTTGGTGTCCGAATGGAAGAAATTGAACAAAATGCGAAAAAAATTGCTGAATTTTTGAAATCCCATCCAAATGTTTCTAATATTTATTATCCGGGATTTGAAAGTCATAAAGGCCATCACATTCATAAAAAACAGTCTAGAGGTTTTGGTGGCATGATTTCATTTGATGTCGGTAGCAGTGAAAAAGCACTTGATGTTTTACAAAAGGTAAAATACTTTACTCTTGCTGAAAGTCTTGGTGCTGTCGAAAGTTTAATTTCTCTTCCTGCAAAAATGACTCATGCATCCATTCCTTATGAGCGTCGACAAGAACTTGGTATAACTGAAGGACTTATTCGTATTTCAGTCGGATTAGAGGATGTAAAAGATCTTTTAGAAGACTTAGAACAAGCTTTATCGTAAGCTTAATTTGCTGTCTGATGATTTCAGGCAGCATTTTTGTTATTTATTTGACATTTTCCAAAGGAAAGAGGATAATATCGGTGCTTAATAGACTTTTTATGGGAATAGGGGATGAATCATGGCGAATTTAAACATAAAAGCGATCACGGTTGCATTGTTTATAGCAACATTTTTAACTGCAATTGAAGGGACAATTGTTAGTACGGCTATGCCAATCATTGCGAGTGAATTAAAAGGCATTGAAATGATGAATTGGGTATTCTCTATATATTTATTGACATCTGCCGTTACCATTCCGATCTTTGGAAAGCTGAGTGATTTATACGGGAGAAAAAATGTTTTTATTTACGGAACGATTGTATTTTTAATCGGTTCTGCATTGTGTGGAATTTCGCAATCGATGGAACAATTAATCATTTATCGTGCAATTCAAGGAATTGGTGCTGGTGCGATCATGCCAGTAACGATGACTATCATCGGAGATATTTTCCCATATGAAAAACGAGCAAAAATGTTAGGAATCATGGGTATGGCATGGGGAATTGCCGGTATTGCAGGACCTCTCATCGGAGGATTTTTTGTTGATCAAATGACTTGGCATTGGATATTCTTTATAAATGTTCCTTTTGGACTTATTTCAATTATTATGGTTGCAGTTCTATTAAAAGAAAAACGAACAGCTGAGAAGAAATCTATCGATTATTTAGGAGCTATTGTATTTTCATTAGCGGTACTATTGTTATTGTATACGATGCAGCAAATGGAGAGTTGGAGTCGAATGCAAATCATTTCTGCCATTTTCCTATCGATTGTTTTTTTCCTTCTCTTTATTTTTATAGAAAAACGAACGAAAGAACCTTTAATACCTATCAACATTTTATCTTTACCAAAAATTTCTATAGGTAATGCTATCGCATTTTTAGTAAGTATGGTATTAATCGGAACGATGGTATATATCCCGATGTGGGCACAAGGGGTTCTTGGAAAAGGGGCAACTGAATCTGGTCTTATGTTAGCGCCGATGTCACTCACATGGATGTTAGGTTCGTTTGCAGGTGGGAGATTGCTAATTTTAAAAGGTGAGCGTTTTACGATTACAACAGGGATGAGTATATTAGTTTTATCGGCAATATGGATGTCGACATTTACAATCCATACTTCTTCCGTTTATTTTTATTTATTATCTGCGGTATTTGGATTTGGATTCGGTACAGTTATAACGATTACAACAGTAAGTGTCCAATCAGCAGTTGATATGGACCAAAGAGGGGTTGTAACTGCAGCAAATACTTTTTTCCGTACCATTGGTCAATCGGTTGGTAGTGCAGTCATTGGAGTCTTTTTCAACCGTACGATATTAAATCAATCAAATATTCATCCAAATGAATTTAACTATTTAATTAATCATAAAGAATCCAATTTGTTAAATGAAAATACGTTGGCAATATTAAAAAATACATTAGTTTATGGCATTCACCATGTTGTAATTGTATTACTGATTATTACGATTGTAGCATTGATAGCATCTATGTTCCTTCCTAAAAAAGCGAAAACAGTACAAAAAGGTGCTGTAAATAAAACTATGTAGATACCTCCTTGAGAGGTATTTTCTTTTATATAGAAAGAATAATATTTCAAATACCGTAAAAAATATCCCTAAAAGGAGGGATATAAGAATGAAACATATTGGTCCTTTATTCATAAAGTTTTTAATGAGTTTAGCTGTAACAACGATTATTCTTGGCTTAATTTATAATGTTACTTTTGGAGATATTCTCTTTATTAGTATTTTATTAACAGGTATTTCTTATTTTTTAGGAGATTTGTTTATTTTACCTCGTTATGGAAATACCGTTGCGACAATAGCCGATTTTGGAGTAACATTTATTGCAACATGGTTACTTGGAATTATGGTAATTGAAAGGATTATTCCACTCGGAATTGCAAGTTTTTTTGTCGCCTTGTTTATTTCATTAGGAGAAATTTTGTTTCATCGGTTTATGGAGAGCTCAATTTTGGGTACACACCATTCACAACACAGGAATAAAAAATTTTTACAAAAAACGAATAATGTTTATCAAACCGAATTTGCGGAAGAAAAGAGTGAGAATGTAAACAAAATTTATAAGAAGAAACATAAACGATAGAAATAAATTCCATAACTTTTGAGTGCTTTTGCTTATAAATGCCCCAATTAGAATAAGCTTAATTAAAATAGGGATTGGCAAGGACCAATCCCTATTGAATTTCATAAGAATTATATTCAAAAATTTTATTCTACAACGATCGTTACAACTATCAGAAAATTATGTAAAAGTGATTTATAAAAGAATTACATATTTATTTTCCCCAATGTTTTTTAATAAACTCATCTCTACCAGATTTTTCTCGGTCTAAACGATATTCTTCCGGATTTTTTTTGTAAAAGTCTTGATGATATTCCTCAGCAGGGTAAAAAGGTTTAGCAGGTAAAATTTTTGTAACAATTGGTTTTTTGAAAATACCACTTTCTTCTAATCTTTTTTTCGATTCTTCCGCTAACTTTCGTTGTTCTTCCGAATGATAAAAGATGGCCGTTCGATAAGAATCTCCACGATCATGAAATTGCCCTCCGTCATCGGTAGGATCGATCTGTTGCCAATAGATTTCTAATAACTTTTCATAAGGAAATATTTTTGGATCAAACGTAATTTGGACAACTTCGTAATGCCCAGTCGTTCCCGATTTAACTTGCTCATATGTTGGATTTTCCACGTGGCCACCAGAATATCCAGAGACTACACGATGAATTCCTTCCCACTGATCAAATGGCTTAACCATACACCAAAAGCAGCCACCAGCAAATGTTGCTTTATCTAAATGTTCACCCAATTGGCTCACTCCTTAAGTTATTTTCAAAAAATTGTAATCATATTGTATCATTAATGAATATTTAAATCATGGAAAAAGCTTTTTCATATATAATTTAATTAAATTGATAAGAGGTGAATATGTGAGAAAGGTTATAATCTTATTAATAACAACCATTTTATTAACTATGGTAGGAGGTTGTGAATCAATGGAAAATCCGAGTAATTCTAAGGGGAATATCCCATATGGACAATATCAAGATTCCATTGTATCCATAAAAGCTTTTGTCAAAGAAGAAAATGACTTAAATTATAAGGTTACAACTGATATTAACAACCATTCTAATCAAAATATTGAGTGGTTATATGATTGTGGTGAAATTATTACGTATGAGGGGAAAGAAAAAGGGGATTTTTGTATCGAGGTGTTTTCCAAAACTATGAATCCGAATAGTTCAGAAACGATGGAAGTAATCATACCTAAAAAATTATTTCACTCGCATCAACCGTTTAAGATCCAACTTTCTTATATGGTTAATAATAAAAAAGTAGACATTTCTATTCCTATAAGAAAAGATTAACGTTTTATAGATTATGACCATTATTAGAAAAATGTCGAAAGAATTAACGTGTTTTGACATTATTTTTTTGTATAAGTCATTTTTCAGGGCATTTGTGACAGCTATTTATGCGAAAATTAGTATTTTTTGCGCTTACCCTGGAAATATTTTTTTGAATATTCCCTCAAATTACTATAATCGATATGAGCCATTTCAAATATGATTTTTTTAGTAAAATTCAAGCTTCCTTACCATCAACTCCCACTATAATTGACCCTGAATTCTTGATATATTTAGAAAATGGGAGGTGCCAATATGGTAGGAACATCTTTATTTATGTTTACTTTAATATCTTTATCTATAATACTTAAAAAAGGTAATGATAATACTAGAAATCTAGTTATTAATCATATAGAAGTCCCGAAAACGTCTAAGTTAAAGAAGCCTATAAAAATTCTTCACCTTTCAGATCTTCATCTAGAACATCTTTCCATCTCAGCACTGGATTTGAAGAAACAATTAATCAATCAACCAATTGATCTTATTGCATTGACGGGAGATTTTTTAGACCGATCCAAAAGTATACCGAAGTTAATACCTTACTTAAAGGTTTTTCAAGAGATTAATCCGACTTATGGTACATTTGCAGTTTTCGGTAATCATGACTATGTATTATCCCAACATGATTTTAAAGAATTAAAAAACACGTTGAATTCATATGGAGTTCATACTCTACAAAATGAAAGTGTTTCATTAACTATAGATCACCAAAACATTTATATCATAGGCATCGATGACTATAGTACATTAAGAAGCAATATCGAAGAGTCCTATGAAAACGTTGGAGATGGATATAAATTAGTTTTAACTCATGATCCTAATATCGTTTTAGAAATGAATGAATATCCTTATGATTATTTATTATCTGGCCATTTTCATGGTGGACAAATTCATTGGCCAAAACCATTCCATTTAGTGAAAATGGGACAATTAGTAAAAATGAATATGGTGAAAGGTCTACAACAATATAACGGTAAACCTTTTTATATTAGCGAAGGATTAGGTCAGACAGGGGTAAACATTCGTCTTGGAAGTAGACCTGAAATCACTTTTCATGAAATTGCATAATAATTTTCTAATCTGCCCACTCAAAATAGAGCGGGTGTTTTTATTTATTTTCCACTGAACTAACTCCAATTTGATATGTGTCTAACGTCGCCTCTCGTTTATTTTTATCATTGATTCAAACTAAATTTAATACTCTCCAATTGATATAAAATTATATTATCACGTGATTGTAATAACGCATAAAATTCTTCCCAGATCAAATGATTCTTTTCCATTTCCACCTTCAACCTCAATGAAAATAACATCTCTCTTTCGAATTTTCACGATCTATTTCCTTCCTTTAAATTTAACGTTATTGTTCCCCATTCTATCTTGAAAAATTTTATCCTCTTTTTTACAACATGTTTTCCAAATGTTTGATTCATACTACACATATACTCCGAACTAAAAGGGGAGAAAAGAATGTTAACATCCGAACAAATTCAAATTTTGAAAGATGTTTTATTAAAGGAAAAAGTAACAATCGAAAAATATTTACTACAAAATGATTCGCTAAATTTAGATCACGGTCATGCTCATGAATCTGTTGGAGAATTATCCAGTTATGATAATCATCCGGGAGACAAAGGAACAGAATTATATGAACGGGAGAAGGATTTAGCATTAAAAGAACATTATGAAACTCACTTAAAAAATATTGAAAAGGCCCTTCAGGCGATGGAAGAAGGTACTTATGGAAAATGCGAAATTTGTGGTCAAGACATTTCATTTGAGCGTTTACAAGCTATACCGACAACGACATACTGTGTACAGCATACACCTGACCAAGTGGCTTCCCAAAATCGTCCAATCGAAGAAGGGGTCTTCATGCCTCCATTTGGAAAATTTGATTTTGATGATTCTTTAGATGAAAATGTTGCTTTTGATGCGGAAGATTCTTGGCAACAAGTAGCAGAGTGGGGGACGTCAGATTCACCATCAGATTTAGTTGATTCAAGTGACCATTATAATGAAGTTTATAACGAATCTAATGAACCAATTGGATATGTTGAGGATTATGAAAACTTTATTGGAACAGATATGCATGGTAAAAATATTATGGTATTCCCGAATAAACAACATGAGAAATATGAAGAGGACCTTGATGCGGAAGATATAATGACCGTATTTGGTGATTTACATCCTTATGAAAAAGAGCCTTATGTAAACGATGATCAATAAAAATAACCTCTATCGCCTATGATAGAGGTTATTTTTCGTCTTCCACCAACTCAGATATGTTTACTACTGTACGTTCTTCAAGTGGTCCTCTTAAATGGACCGTTGCTGTTTTCCCATCTTCATTAAGTGAATCTACCCAAACAGAAACACCGTTATATTTTATGTCAATGTCTGTAGGAGAAGATAAAATTTGTTTTAATCGTTTTGCATCCATATCAGAATTACCTCCTCTTCCTCTTTATTATTAGGTGTTTTTCAATCATTATTCTTGTATATTTACATAACAAGTAAAGGAAGAATATGTATGAAAATTGTCGAAATTTCAAAAGTAACCTTTGAAGGGATAATTTTTACATGAAAAAACATTGGATTCTATTCTATACTTGCATATTCGTACTAATTTCATGCAGTCGATTTAACGCAACAAAAGAAATGAACGAATATTTGGAAATACGAAAGACATTTATTGAACGGCAAATTGAATTGGCAACAATGGCAGAAGAACAATTATTAAAGGAAGATGATCGTAATCACTCTTTAGAAATTTTAAGAAATGATGTCATTCCTTCATTTGAACAATTAGTAAGGGATATAAAGGATGTTTCTTTAAAAACGAAAGAAGTGAAAGATGTGCATAAAGAATTTGTAAAAGCGATGGAATTACAATTAGATGTATATAAAAAATATGAAGAAGATTTAGAAAAAAATAACAAACAACTTTTTTTCGAAGCCGAACAAAAAGTAGAAGAAAGAAGTCCATAAGTTGTTCGATAAACATGAAACGCAATTAATTAAAGTATGTAAAGGACTAGGAATTGAATTGAAATTGAAAAAGTAGTATGACAAAAAAGTGTTTTTTCAATGACAGATAACTGATAAAAACTCATTTAATGACGACTTTTTTTCTAGATCATGGAAACTGACTCAATATGAACAGATAATAAAATGAAGACAAACAAATGTTTTTTATGCAACTCTTATTCTATGATAAATTCTATTTATGGTGTAAAATAAATAGTATTTAGTCATCGTTGTCTATATACAACGCTTGGGGGTATGGATGGTGAAAGTTGTATTATCTTTTTTAAAGCCATATCGCATGATGATGACCATTGCATGGCTCCTTATGCTTATAGAGTTAGCAGTAGAACTTTGGCAACCATTGTTAATGGCAAAAATTATTGACGAAGGGATTATTGAACAAAATTTATCTGTTGTCATTTCATGGGGTTCAGTGATGATTGGAATTAGTCTCCTTGCATTTGGGGCAGGGATTACAAATTCATTTTTTGCTAGCTACGTTAGCCAAAATTTTTCTTATGATGTTAGAAAGGGGTTGTTTCAAAAAGTTCAAGCTTTTTCATTCTCGAATTTTTTGAAATTTCCAACTTCATCTTTGATAACAAGATTAACAAACGATGTTACACAAGTCCAAAACACAATTTTTATGAGTTTACGTATTTTAATGAGAGCTCCATTATTAGTCGTTTTTGGTACAGTAATGGCACTTTTCGTTCATGTAAAGCTTGCTCTTATCCTTTTGACAACAATTCCTTTTTTATTTCTTTTTATCGTTTGGACAATGAAAAAAGGTTCTCATTTATTTAAATCGGTTCAGCGACTTTTAGATCGCGTGAATGGAGTAATGAGAGAAAATTTAAATGGAATGCGCTTAATCAAAGCATTTGTTCAATCAAAACATGAAGTAAAACGATTTAATGATACCAATCAGAAGCTTATGGATCGGACCATATACGTGTTAAGACTTGTTGAATCAATTACGCCAATTTTACTGTTTGTAATGAATATTGCCATTGTAATTATTCTTGCGGTAGGAAGTTTTGAAGTGAACAATGGTGCATTAAAAGTAGGTGAAGTGGTTGCTATTGTCAATTATGCTTTTCGAATAACTTCGGCATTATCGATGATCACTTTTATCGTAATGGCACTAACAAGAGCACATGCTTCTGCTCAAAGAATTAGTGAAATTTTTGATGCAAAATCTGAAATGGATGACTCTGAAAAAGAGAAAAAAGAAAATCCACCTATTAACGGTGAAATTACTTTTCAACAGGTTTCATTTAAATATCCGACATCCAATACATTTACACTTACTGATCTAACTTTTCACATAAATCCGAAAGAAACTGTCGCCGTATTGGGTTCAACAGGTTCTGGAAAAACAACTTTTATACAATTGATTCCTAGACTATATGACGTAACAAATGGCAATATTTTAATTGATACATTTAATATTAAAGATTTGAATCAAGACTATTTAAGAAAACAAATTGGATATGTTCCACAAGATGTATTGCTGTTTTCTGGTTCGATTAAAGAAAATATATCTTGGGGAAAAGAGAATTGTTCAATGGATGAAATAATTGCAGCAGCTAAAGATGCTCAAATTCATGAAACGATTATGAATCTACCAAACCAATATGAAACGATTGTAGGTCAAAAAGGTGTTAATCTATCCGGAGGACAGAAGCAAAGAATTTCCATTGCAAGAGCATTGGTACGAAAACCGAAAATTCTTTTATTGGATGACAGTACCAGTGCCCTTGATTTAAAAACAGAAGCACAGTTATTGAATGCTATTCGAAAGTATGACTGTACAACGATCATCATTACACAAAAAATTAACACTGCAAAAATTGCAGACAAAATTTTTCTGTTTGATCATGGTCGAATTGTAGCAGAAGGGTCACATGAACAACTAATAACCTCCAATGATTTATATAAACAAATCGTCCAATCACAACAACGAAAGGAGGTAGTGTTCAATGGGGAAACTTCCTGCTAACCCATATAAAAATATTAAAATGATGAATGAGAAGACTTCTTCCAATAATAAAGAAGTTAAAAATAGGATGAATACGATAAAAAGAATATGGAAGTATCTATCTGTTTATCGTACAACGCTTATCTTTGTGATTTTGATGGTCGTAGCAAGTTCAGTTTTTGGTTTACTAGGTCCATATTTGATTGGATATACCATTGATGAATATTTTGTTCCAGGAAAATATAATGAACTAACTACAATATTACTTTGGCTTGGTGTCATTTTTCTTGTTTATTCTGTTTCTATTTTTTTACAGAACTATTGGATGATCGGAATTGCTCAAAAAACAGTCTTTCAAATGCGATTAGAGTTATTTCAACATTTACATAAGCTCCCAGTTCGATATTTTGATACGAAAAAACAAGGGGAATTAATGAGTCGAGTCATTAATGATATTGAAAACGTGAGTTCTACGCTAAACAGTTCCGTAATTCAAATTTTTTCAAGTATTTTAACTTTAACGGGAACTGTTACCATTATGTTACTGTTAAGTCCATATATGACGCTCATTACATTAACCATTGTCCCAATGATGTTTTTTGGAATGAAATGGATTACCAATAGAACGAGTGTTTTGTTTAAGTTACAGCAAAAAAATTTAGGGGAACTTAATGGATTTATTGAAGAAACAATATCTGGACAAAAAATTATTAAAACTTTTTCACAAGAGGAAAGGGTCGTTCAAGAATTTTTAGAGAAAAATGAGCAATTACGTCAATCCGGTTACTGGGCGCAAACGTATTCAGGATTTATTCCTAAATTAATGAACGTATTAAACAATTTTAGCTTTGCTATTATAGCCTTTTTTGGAGGAATTTTTGCTTTATATGATCTTGTAACAATCGGGGAAATTGTTATATTTACCGAATATGCTAGACAATTTACACGTCCATTAAATGATTTAGCAAATCAGTTTAATACACTACTTTCTGCTATAGCAGGTGCTGAAAGAGTCTTTGATGTGTTAGATAGTGAAGTAGAAACGATCGATGAACAAAAGGCTACTAAAATTGAAAAGGTAAAAGGGAATGTTGAATTTAAAAATGTATATTTCTCTTATGAAAAAGATAACGAAACATTAACGGATATTAACTTTACAGTTAAAGCAGGGCAAACAGTAGCCCTTGTCGGTCCAACAGGGGCCGGAAAAACTACGATCATTCAATTGCTTTCACGATTCTATGAAACTGATAGTGGAGGAATTTACATTGACGGACGAGAAATAAAATCTATTCAGAGAGAAAGTTTACGTTCTCATATGGGTTTTGTTTTACAAGATTCGTTTCTTTTTGAGACAACGATTATGGAAAACATACGATTTGGACGTTTAAATGCTACAGACGAAGAAGTTGTGGAAGCAGCGACAAAAGCTAATGCTCATTCGTTTATCATGAGGTTACCGAATAAATATGAAACCGTTCTTTCTCAAGATGGGGCAGGAATCAGCCAAGGACAAAGACAATTATTAACGATTGCACGAGCCATTCTTCGAAATCCATCCATATTAATTTTGGATGAAGCAACAAGTAGTATTGATACTATTACAGAAATAAAAATTCAAGATGCTTTGCGCAAATTAATGTATGGTCGAACTAGTTTTGTTATTGCCCACCGCTTAAATACCATTCAGAATGCTGATTTGATTTTAGTTTTAAATAACGGAAAAATTATCGAAAAAGGGACCCATGAATCGTTATTGAAAGAAAAAGGGTTTTATTTTCAATTATATCAAAATCTAGAAAAAGAACCGTCAGTGGGATAAACGTTTAGTTGTCATTCATTTAAACGTCAATTGAATAATTTAAAATTCAACTAGAAGGAGGAAGAGGAGATATTTCTCCTTCTTTCCATTTTACTTTATTAAAAATCTTTAAAAGGCTCCAACTTCAATGATTAGATCTATATAAATATGATTTAACTCGTGTGTAAAAGTTTACAAAAATCTTGCAACTAGATAATTTTTTTTTCAAGTTAAAGCATCAAGAGTAAAAATGTTAAATAAGCAATTAAAAAAACTTGCAACTTGTTTGATTATTTTTGCAAGTGGAACATACGAGGCTGATTTTTTTATAAGAAGGAAGGATTGGCAGGTGCCAATCCAGATCGACTGATTAAATATTTGCAACTTAGGTACACAAATTTGTAAGTTCGGTCTGACCCCCTAATTTTCGGACAAAAATTCGTCTATTCTCTGTTTTTCTTAATTTTTTATTTTTTTACCTTCTTCACCTTGGACTCATTCTAAAGGATGTCATTCATGAGTCAAGCCTACTTCGCTTGACTCTTTCATTCCATCCTTTTCATCTCCCTGTGCCTATTTTAGGAAAAATTTGCTAGTTTATTTGTCTTTAACTTACAATGATATCGATTAGGGTTGAGTACGGAGGGGGAAGTAAAGATGGAATCAAAACTCATCATTATTCGTGGCAATTCCGGCAGCGGAAAAACAACCATTGCCAAAAAACTTCAAAGGCATTTTGGAGACGGAACTCTGTTAGTTTCCCAGGACGTAATCCGGCGTGACATGTTAATGGTTCGGGATCGGGAAGGGAATCCTTCCATTGACTTAATCCGGCAAATTGCAGAGTACGGAAAAGGTAAATGTGAATACGTGATTGTGGAAGGAATTTTAAATAAAAACCGTTATGGTGCAATGTTACAACATTTAATTCGCTTTTTTAATCAGCGGGCCTACGTCTATTATTTTGATTTATCCTTTGAAGAAACGGTGAAACGCCATAACACACGGGAGAAAAAGATGGAATTTGGGGAGGATGTTTTAAGACAATGGTGGACTCCCCAGGATTATCTTGGTGTTGAAAATGAAACGATTTTCACTGATGAATTGTCCCAGGAAGAAGTTCTACAAATTATTTTTAATCAAGTAAATTCAGAGGAACGATAAACATCGAAAGGCTAATATTGGTGAAATAGGTACATTCACTCACCCGACATTTATATTTAGCATATTTTCAATCTTTCTATCTAGCAAACGAATTCGCTCTAAACCCGCTTCAAAACTAATTTTACGATAGTGATGTTTCCCGCCGGGTTCTTCCACGATGGTGTCGGCTATGGCAACGACTTGTTGCAAAGGAGAGAGGTTGAGTTTTCCGTCAGGCAGAAAAGAATCGGTATGAAATAAAATCGCAAGGGCTATTTCCTTTGCTCTCACCGGATCTTCACCGCAACGAATAAGAAGTTTATGAGCGCGAGCAGCACCTTTAATAGGATGGATATCTTTTTTTCGATATGATTCATAATCCCATTGGCCGTTTGGTTGGTACCATTTATAATGACCGATATCGTGGAGAAATCCTGCTTTTGTGGCTAAGTCCGGATTGATGTTTCTTTGCAGTGCAATTTCATAGGCTTTCTCAGCAACGGTAATGGCGTGTTCCATGCCAGATCGTGTTAAATATTTTTGTGTAATCGGATGAATATAAAGCTTTTCTAATGTAACGGACCGGTTCATCTTTTCTCCTCCTCGTATAGTATTTTTAGAATCCTCTTTTGAGGTATTTTCCAGTTAGAATTTTGTTCTTTGATAACTTCAT
>NZ_JBYLHW010000004.1:0-99254 GCF_057747715.1 Bacillus sp. JST-5
TTTGGTTTGATACTTTTTAAACAAGACTTTCCTTCCATTCGGGCAGATAAAACAATCATCCTGTTCAAGATAGGTCCAGTTTTTCGCGTGTCGGATGTCTTCTTGGTATTTGCGTGTCTGTTCTTGTTCATAGGTTCCATAAGGAATCAGAAAATCAAATCGAGGTTCTTTCTCGTCGCCAAGTGCATACACATAGTTTTCTTCACTGCCATATCCTGCATCGGCAATAATGGTTTTGGGCATTGGTAAAGAGGTTGACGCCAGTTTCTCCAAATGCGGAATCAAACAACGCGTGTCTGTAGGACGCTGATGAATGCTGTAAAACACAATAAACTGGTCTTCCGTCCCTATTTGTACGTTATATCCGGGCTTCAGTTGACCGTTTTTCATGGGATCTTCTTTCATACGCATAAAGGTGGCATCTTTATCTGTTTTGGAGTAACTATTCCGATCACCGAATGTTTCGTTCTGTTCCTTATATTTCGCCAGTCGGGGTAAGAAATTTTCTCGAATCAACTTCAAAGGTTTTTTCCATTGACTGCGTTCTTGTCTCTTTTCCTTTCGAGTCTTTGGGTCTTGTTCGTTTTCAATCTCCTCCGTTAGGCTTTCTACCTTTTCCTCTATTTTCGTTGCGATTGCCTCCAGATTTTGTTCCGTGATCTCTGGATTTTCTACGATTTCCTTTTGAACTTCTCCCGATTCTTCTTGTGTTAATTGCTGAATGTATTGGAGTGTTTCTTGAATTTTCTCTCTTAACATCGCTTCAAATTTCGACGTTGATTTTTTCCATACGAAAGAAAACTTATTGGCATTGGCTTCAATTTTGGTACCATCCAAAAAGTAGTTTTCCATCGAAATGTAATTTTCTTTTATCAATTTCAAAATCATGGATTCGAATAACTCATCCATCAAGGCTTTCATCCGTTCTCCTCGGAACTCATTAATGGTGCGAAAGTCTGGTTGCTGCATCGCTGCCAACCACATGGCTGGAATGTTTTCTTGAATGAGCTTTTCAATTCCACGGCAGGAATAAACCTTTTGGGAATAGGCATACAGAATGACTTTAAGCATCATTTTCGGATGGTAAGAACTTCTGCCGCCACCTTTGTAATGGGAAAACAAGACGTCATCTGGTACAGCTTCAACCATTTCGTCCACTACACGTGCGACATGATGTTCGGGTATAAGTGCTTCAAGATCAAAAATAACTTGAACTTGACGGTTATCGTAGGGTTTGAATGTAGGAGCTAGTTTTCGTTTCGTAGGAAGTTTTTCTTCATTTACATCTAGAGGAAGTGTTGTTTGCGTGTTATAATCTTCAGTAGTAATCATTTGATTGCTCATAAAAATCGTCCTTTCTAAAATGTGGTGTGGTAACTTCATTTTACTAAAAAGGGCGATTTTTTTGTGCTCTTTTTTTGAACGAATCACAGAGAAGATGAGTTGATTGAAAGGAAGGTGGCGGCGACTCCTGCGGGAACAGCACGAGCCGAAGACCCCGCAGACGAGCTTGCGAGTCGAGGAGGCTGAAGCCGTGCCCGCGGAAAGCGTCCGCCACCGAATTGAAATCAACCGAATTTCATTTACGACGAAGAGGGGCTGTACTTTTTGGACAGCCCCCTCTTCTTTATCCCCTAACATCTATGGCTAGATTTCCATGATGATCGGGATAATCATCGGTCTTCGTTTTGTTTTTTCAAATAAGAATGAATGTAATTGGTCACGGATTTCCTGTTTAATTCCTGACCATTCAAAAACGTCAATCGTCATATTCTTTTCAACGATTTCTCTCACTATTTTTGTTGATTCTTCCATTAATTTTTCAGACTCTCTCACATAAACAAAACCTCTTGAAATAATCTCGGGACCTGAGACGATCTTCTTTTCTTTTCGATCTAGTGATACAACTACAATAAAGATTCCGTCTTGTGAGAGCAATCGACGATCACGTAAAACAATATTTCCAACATCTCCAACTCCGATACCATCGATTAATATGTTTCCGGAAGGAACTCTTCCAACAGATTGGATACTTTCACTCGATAATAATAAGATTTCGCCTTTTTCTGGAATATAGATATTTTCTTCTTTTATTCCGCATGATTTCGCTATTTTAGCATGAGCTTGAAGCATTCGATATTCTCCATGCACAGGGATGAAAAATTTCGGCTTCATTAAATTAATCATTAGCCGTAATTCTTCTTGTCGTCCATGTCCGCTAACATGAATGGTTTTACGATTGGATAAAACAACCGCACCAGCTCGATAAAGCATATCCACCGTTTTGATCAAAAACAATTCGCCACCGCGATGTGGAGATGCAGCAATTAGTACACTGTCCCCTTTTTTAATATTTACATGACGGTGCATTTGTTTCGCCATTTTTTGTAACGCTTCTAACGGTTCTCCTTGCGCACCACTCATTAAAATAACAATTTCTCGATCTTTATACTTTTCTAATTCATTAAGTGAAATGACCAAATCTTCATGAACCGTTAAATATCCTAGTTTTTTGGCAGTTTGGTAAACGTCTAATAATGTACGACCAACAATGACAACTTTGCGTTTTGTTATCTTTGCAGCATTTAATACATGTTGTACCCCGTTAATATTTGAAGCATAACAAGCATAAATAATTCGACCATTAGCCGATTCAAACACCGATTCCATTTCGCGCGCAACAATTGCTTCAGAAGTCGTATAACCTGGTTTTTCAGCTTCTGTACTGTCTGACAATAAACAAAGAACACCTTTTTCACCGAGCAACGCCATCTTGCTCATATCAGATTGATATAATTTTGAAGCGGCTTGGTCAAATTTAAAATCACTTGTATAAACGATTCCACCTTCTGAAGTATGAATACATACACCTACGGAATCTGGAATACTGTGGTTTACCTTGAAAAAGGAAACTTTTGCTGAAGAAAAGGTTAAAACTGAATTTGAATGAATGGTGTGGAAATCAACTTTTCCTTTAAAGTCTTGTTCAGCCATTTTTAATTTCGTTAAGGCAATCGTTAGCTTCGTTCCGTAAACAGGGACGTCCAATTCTTTTAATATGTATGCGAGAGCACCGATATGATCTTCGTGTCCATGTGTTAAAAATATCCCTTTCACTCTTTCTTTATTGGCAAGTAAGTAAGAGACATCTGGGATAACAATATCTATTCCAAGCATTTCATCTTCCGGAAACATGAGGCCTGCATCGATGACAAAAATTTCTTCATCGACTTCTACTAAAAACATATTTTTGCCCATTTCTCCTACTCCGCCCAGGGCAATTATTTTAATTTGACTATTTTTATTCAAATCAAGCAATCCTCCTATGTTGAGATCATCCGTTCAAGTCCCATTTCATTTATTATAATTGAGGTTTAGTTGCTTTACAACTAATTCACAAGAATATTATTTTAATCAATTTTTTCACTTTGTTGGATTTGTAAACTCGTATCTCTGTAATTTGTCTCTTCTTCAAACTTTTTGGTTACAAATTTTTCAACGGTTAAATGAACCCCCATTTCTTTCTATTGTTTGTTAAACAACAATAGCTTTAAATCTAGTCTTTAGGAGTATATAAAAAAACTGCACACTAAGGTGCAGTCACTTTTAACCATTTTGGATCAAGACAGACTTTCTAGCAATTTTGATAATGTTAGTCTTTCCTGTTCGGTTAATGGTACTAACGGAAGTCTAACAGATCCAACGTTTAATCCTTTTAATTGTAAGGCGGTTTTCACCGGAGCTGGACTAGGTGCAGCAAACAATCCTTCCATAATCGGAAGAAGTTTTTGATGAAGTTTTGCTGCTTGTTGATAATCTCCATTGAAAAACGCTTGAACCATCGTTTGCATCTCATTCCCAATAATATGGGATGCAACGGAAACGACACCAACTCCTCCAATCGCTAATATTGGTAATGTTAATCCATCATCCCCGCTATAAAGTTCAAAATCTTCCGGAGTATTGGCAATGATTTCAGTCATCGCATTTAAGTTTCCGCTTGCTTCTTTGACAGCCTTTATGTTAGGAATTTGAGATAATTTGATAATGGTTTCTGGTTGAATATTAGCAACTGCTCGCCCTGGTATATTATAAAGCATGACAGGAAGGGATGTACTTTCAGCAATTGCTTTAAAATGTTGGTACATTCCTTCTTGATTTGGTTTATTGTAGTATGGGGCTACTAACATAATAGCGTCTACACCAATTTCTTCCGCTTTCTTTGTAAGTTCAATCGATGCTTTAGTATTATTGGAGCCTGTTCCAGCAATGACTGGTATTCGCTTATTCACCACTTTTACCACATGGCGAAATAAAGCCAATTTTTCTTCCGTTGTTAAAGTTGGGGATTCTCCTGTTGTACCTGCTACGACTAGAGAATCCGTTCCATTTTGGATTAAATATTCAACTAATTGCGTCGTTTTCTGAAAATCTATATTTCCTTTATGATCAAACGGAGTGACCATTGCGGTTGATATACGTCCGAATAAAGCCATTCAACCTCGCCTCCTAAAAATCATTCATTTTCCTATAACATATGTGTTCAACGCCCAACAAGTTAATTCCTTCAATCATAATCATATATGTAGCACCCCAAAATGGGGGCTAAAAATTATTCGATTAACGTTTTCTCTGCCACTTTATCAAGCTCAAATGCATCGTGTAAGGCATTTACCGCTTTAACTAAATCTTTTTCCTTGACTAACACCCAAATAGTTGTATAACTATCTGCAGATTGTAAAATTCTTACTCCTTGTTCTGATAAGGCTGTAACAATCTTTGAAGCTACACCAGGGACACCAGTAATTCCAGCCCCGACAACCGATACTTTGGCACAATCCCTTTCAATGATCGGATCGTATCCGAGTGATCTTAATATCTCTTCCGCTTTGTCTGCCATTTGATTCGAAACGGTGTAGACAACATCATTTGGTGAAATATTGATAAAATCAACAGAAATTTGTTCATTGGCCATTGCTTTAAACACTTGAACTTGCAAATCATATTGATTTTTCTTTGCAAATACTTTTATTTGTGTCACATTTGAAACGTGGGCAATGCCCGTTACTAATCGGTCAACAATTTCACTAGTCTTTCCATCACGATGAAGGGTTGTCACAAGTGTACCTAAAGAATCTGAGTACGTTGATCTTACCCGAATAGGTACTTTCGATTGCATAGCAATTTCAACGGCACGAGGATGAACCACTTTCGCTCCTTGATATGCCATATTACATATTTCATTATACGTTACTACTGATAAAGGTCGAGCCTTATCAGTAATACGAGGATCAGCTGTCATAACTCCTTCAACATCGGTAAAAATATCAATCCATTCTGCTTGAAGTGCCACACCTAATGCAGCTGCCGTTGTATCACTTCCACCTCTTCCAATTGTCGTTACATCTCCGATTTTTGATTGTCCTTGGAATCCAGCAACAACAACTGCATCATGATGTTTTAACTCTCTTAATAGTCGATCACATTTCATTTCAACGATTTTCGCATTTGTATGATCGCTGTTCGTTCGAAATCCTGCTTGTGCTCCAGTAAGAGCAGTGGCATTGATTCCATTTTCTAATAACATTTGCGTGAAAACGACTGAAGAAATAATTTCACCGCACGATAATAATAAGTCAATTTCTCGTTTCGAAATTTTTGTTTGATCGCCGTTTACTAATGAAAGCAATGTATCCGTTGCATATGGATCTCCTTTTCTTCCCATTGCGGATACGACGATTACTGGTTTATATCCATCTTCTATCGCCTTTAGCACATGTCTAAGTGCATGTTTTCGGCTATTTTTGTCTTTTACAGACGTACCTCCAAATTTTTGGATGACTATTTTCATTTGTACACCTCTACCTTCCGCACCACCAATAATTTGATAATTTTATTTTACTAATCCAAGTTTAATCATGCTTTCTGCAATTTGTATGGAGTTTAAGGCAGCTCCTTTTAATAGATTGTCTGCAACTACCCACATATGGAACCCGTTATCTTCATCCAAGTCTTTTCTTACTCTTCCTACGAAAACTTCCTCTTTTCCAACACAATTGATTGGCATCGGGTAGACTTGATTTGTCATATCATCTTCTACTACAACTCCTGGTGCTTCCCTAAGAACAGCAAAAATATCTTCAATGGATACACCTGTTTTTTCAATCTCAAAATATACAGATTCAGAATGTCCGGTTCCGATTGGCAAACGCACACATGTAGCTGCCACTTTTAACTGAGGCATATGCATAATTTTTTTCGTTTCGTTCATCATTTTCACTTCTTCAAACGTAAAACCGTTCTCTTGGAAAACGTCTATTTGTGGAATCGCGTTAAAGGCAATAGGAAATTTCTTTTTATCTCCTTTTACAGGCAAAATTTTCGGTTCATACGGTTCTCCGTTTAAAACAGCTTTCGTCTGATCGTACAATTCGGAGACTGCGGACGCTCCTGAACCAGATACGGCTTGGTAAGTAGAGACAATAACTTTCGATAAACCAAACGCTTTACGGATAGGTTCAAGTGCAACAACCATTTGAATCGTAGAACAATTTGGATTGGCAATAATTCCTTGATGGTCGTATAAATCATTTTCATTTACTTCTGGAACTACTAATGGAACATTTGGATCCATTCGAAAAGCGCTTGTATTATCTATACAAATGGCTCCTCTTTTGACAGCCTCAGGACATAAAACCTTTGAAACACTTCCTCCTGCAGAGAAAAATGCAATATCTATTCCTTCAAAACTATCAGGAGTTGCTTCTTGTACAACAATTTCTTGACCTTTAAATGTTAATGTTTTTCCTTTTGATCTTGCTGAAGATAGTAATGTTAATGTATGGATTGGAAAATTTCTTTTCTCTAACATTTGAATTAATTGTTCGCCAACTGCTCCGGTAGCACCGACAATGGCTACATTAAAGCCTGTAACAGCCATTTTCATTCTCCTTCCCAAGTGACCAAAAAATTTCAACCATTGATCTAAATATAATTATTTTACCATATTCCATGATAGTTGAAATGGAATTATTTAATGAAATTCTTACATTATTAATTAACCATTCCTTTTATCATATGTAGGAAGATATTGATTGAGAAGGGTATTTGCCTTACATTTTTCTCTATAAAAGATGAAACGGAATAGGGACCCTATTCCGCGTAAGTTTCATGATTTTTTATATCGTTCTATAATCATTGGTTGAAGTTGTTTTCCTTCTAAGGCCGCTTTCACCGTGTCTACAAGAAGATCCATGTCACTAACCATTGAATTTGGTTTATTAAAAGGATCGTCTTGCCCAAATGGAATAAAATATAAATTTTTCGCCGCTATTAATCTCATTAAATTTTGACCATTTAACCCTAAGGCATCATTAGTAGATATCCCCAACACGATTGGTCTTTGGTTTCTCATCGTTGCTTTTGCAGCCATTAGAACTGGGCTGTCTGTGATGGCATTGGCTAACTTGCTCATAGAATTACCTGTCAGTGGAGCAATGATCATGCAATCTAACGGATATTTTGGTCCTAACGGTTCCGCTTCTACGATGGAATCAATCACTTTTCTACCGGTGAGTTCTTCTACTTTTTCAATCCAATCAACGCCTTTTCCAAATCTTGTGTCTGTATTTTTTACTGTAAACGTGACAATCGGAACAACTTCTGCACCTGTATCGATTAACTTTTGTATTTGCGGAACAACTTCATCATACGTACAATGAGAACCTGTTATTCCGAACCCTAAACGTTTCCCTTTTAATGTCATGAGGATTTCCCCTTTCTCTGTAATAAATCTTCTTCTAACAGCTGGGATAAAACCGTCGCTAATATTTGACCGGCTGTTTTAGGGGCAACGATTCCTGGCAATCCAAGTGCTAAAAGTGCTTTTATTCCCCGTTTTTCTGCATAACGGAAGTCAGTTCCACCTGGTTTGGATGCCAAATCAATGATTAGTGTATGGGATGGCATTTTTGAAATGACTGCAGCTGTAACTACTTTATGAGGAATTGTATTGATAACAATATCAATATCTTGAACTTCATTTTGTAAGTCTTTAATGTGAAATGGTTGTAAACCCATTTCAGTAATTCGAGCGATATGCTCGCTTCTTCTTGCGCCAACTTTTACTTTTGCTCCTAATGCAGAGAAGATTCTTGCGACACTCATCCCGACTCTTCCAAATCCAAGAACAGCCGTTTTAGAACCGTGAATTGTAAAATCTGTATGTTGGATCACCATCATGATCGTTCCTTCGACCGTAGGGATGGAATTATAGATCGCAACATCGTCCCGTTCGAATAATTTCACAAGTTTTCGATTGGCTCTGTTGGTAATCCCATCTAAATATTCATTACTAATTCCAGAATATACGGTACAATGTGGCGGAGTTTTCTTTAATATATCTTCGGTTAAAATCACTTTTTCGTTTGAAAAAATCGTTTCAACTTCCCCATCTTTACTCGTCCCTGAGACAGGTAAAAGGATTGCATCGATTGACTCATATTCGAGTTCATCTAATTTTTCTTTAATCGCACCGGGAAACGAGTGATCTAACTGCTCAAAACCTATTAATGATACTCTTGCATCCAGTTCAATTAGCCTTTTAATAATTTCTAATTGCCTTGCATCCCCGCCAAGTAATGCGACTTGCAAACCTGTAAGCATGAACAATTTCACCTTTCTTTTTGAAGAATCCTTCAAAATGAACTTCATTTCCTCTTCATCATATGTGCAGATGTCATAGATGGTGAAAATCGCCCAAAATAAAAAAATGCCCCTCAAATCAACCTTTTGAGAGGCATAGAAATTATTACTCATCTTCGGTAGGATCGTCGATATCAAGAATGATCATATCCGTTCCTATTTTTTTAATATGTTTCCATGGAACACGAATTTCCCCACCGTATTTGCGTTTAAACCATTTCCCACCTGTTGGAATTATTAATGCTTGAATTTGGCCAGTTTTTTCATTGATTTCTAAATCGGTATTTCCTAGTATTCCGAGACGTTCAGCTTTTTTCACATTGACGATTTCTTTTCCACTTAATTCACTTAACCGCATACCTATCACTCCTTGTTTCATCTAATACTAATGTATCGTTTTCCTTCTGAATTAGAATTGAAAAAAGAGAGAAATTTCTATTGATTTATTCCAAAATGTTGTAACAAAAAGAAAAAATCATCATTTCCAATAATGAAAATGATGATTTTATTTTATTACCAGTGATTAGGAATTTTTCCGTCTGGACTAACTAACGCTATAGAATATTTGTCAGTAAAAATCGTATTGGCTAGTTGATGAATATTTTCCATTGTGACTTGGTCGATTAGTTCAATCATTTCATCCATGGAACGATGCATACCTAACAACAGCTCATTTTTCCCATTTCTACTCATTCGGCTATTTGTACTTTCTAAGCTTAGCATTAAATTTCCTTTTAATTGTTCTTTACTGTTGTTTAATTCTTTTTCTGTAATCCCGTCTTGTTTTAATTTATATAGCGTTTCTTGGATAGTTTCAAATAATAAGTCCAGTTGGTTCGCACCTGTACCACCATAAATGGTGACCATACCACTGTCCTCGTAAGAAGAATGGTAAGAAAAGACCGAATACGCAAGTCCTCGCTGTTCTCTTACTTCTTGGAATAAGCGGGAACTCATACTTCCACCTAAAATATTATTTAAAACAATTAAAGAATAAATTTCATCGTGACCAATGTTTAATCCTTGGAATCCTATGCATAAATGCGCTTGTTCTGTATCTTTTTTCTTTGCATAACGATTCGTATGAAAAGTAGGCTGCAATGATTCTTTCGCTTTTTTTCCACCTTCATAGTGACCAAAGAGTTTTTCCACTTCTTTTATGATAGATTCATCGACATTGCCAGCAATAGAAATAACTACTTTATCAGGAGTATAATAATCATGCATATATTGTTTTAACGTATCTTTTGAAAAGGTTTCTAACGTTTGTTCCGTTCCTAAAATTGGATAGCCTAACGGATGATTTTCATAGACGGCTTGACTTAATAAATCGTGAACGATATCATCCGGAGTATCTTCATACATTTTTATTTCTTCAAAAACAACATTTTTTTCTTTTTTCAATTCTGTTTCATCAAACGTTGAATGGAAAAACATATCGGATAAAATCTCTAATGCATAGGAAGCATGATTATCTAATACTTTTGCATAATAGCAAGTATATTCTTTTGATGTAAAGGCATTGACTTGCCCACCGATGCTATCAAATGATTCCGCAATTTCTTTTGCAGTCCTTGTCGTTGTTCCTTTAAAAAACATATGTTCTAAAAAATGTGAGATTCCATTATTTGCAGGTGTTTCATTTCTTGATCCTGTACCAATCCAAACCCCAATAGCAACAGATCGTACGGTTGGAATTTGCTCGAGTACGATTCTTACTCCGTTTTGACATGTGTATCTTTTTATCAATGTTGCTCTCCTCCATTTTTCAAAAAAACGCTCTATCCATCTTTTTTATCATGTATATTCGTAATAATTCGTCTTTCATCCATTAAATCGCTCACTTTTCCGAAGTGTAAGCCTTTTTTCCGAGTTTCGATGATTAATGTTTCTAAAGATTTTGCACTAGCTTCCGTTGGGTGCATTAATATCATTGCACCAGGATGAACTTTGTTCAAAACGCGTTGAATAAGTACGTGCGGTGCTGGATTTTGCCAATCAATCGTATCGACGCTCCACATAATCGTTCTCATATTCAAATCGTGAGCGATTTTTACCACTTCATTTCGAAAACTGCCACTCGGTGGGGCAAACCATTGAACATCTTTTCCGATTGTTGCTTTAATCACAGCGTTTGTTTTTTCCAATTCCTCCCGTACTTTGTTCGTCGGTAATGTCTTCATATCAGGGTGAGAATAAGAATGGTTTCCGATTTCATGTCCACCGGTTGCTATCATTTTTGCTAATTCCGAGTTTTCTTTCACCCATCGTCCTTCTAGAAAGAAAGTTGCATAAACTTTATGTTTTTTCAATGTTGCCAACATATCTGACAAATATTCATTTCCCCATGCCACATTGACTAATAACGCCACCATCGGTTTTTCTGGATGACCTTTGTAAATAGGGGATGGTGGTAAATCTTTTAAATGAACGTTTGGGGATACTTGTTTATATACAAGTTTTTTTTCGTCAAATTTCCCGTCTTTTTTCATCTTTTCATAAGATGCACGAACATCCACTGTTAACCCGTTATATCCGGGAATTGCTTTCCATACTTTATCAATTTTAGCATCCGAAGGTTGAATTTCATAATCTTTTGCACGTTTTTCTATTTCTAAATAAAGTTGATCTTTCGCATTTACATTAGATGTTGAAAAAGTATGTATGAAACAAAATGTGACAAGGACGATCAAGGTTCGGAAAATCTTTCGACCATTCATCATTATTCCCCCTAATATTATAGTATGATTAATTTGGACTTGCTAGAATGTACTCTTCATTTAACATTAGTTTGCTCATTGCTTCCAAATCTATGAATTAGGGGAAATTAAAAAGTCAGGTTTTTCCCTGACTTCGCTCATTCATTATTGATCTTTCTTTTGCTCTTTTAAAACCGCTTTTCTTGATAAATTGACGCGACCTTGTTTATCAATATCAGTGACTTTAACTAAAATTTCATCTCCGATTTTAACCACGTCTTCTACTTTTCCTACTCTTTCCTCTGCCAATTCGGAAATGTGAACGAGTCCATCTTTACCACTAAAGATTTCGACAAAAGCACCAAATTTTTCAATTCGTTTTACTTTTCCTAAATAAATTTGGCCAACTTCGATTTCACGAGTAATATCTTCAATCATTTTCTTCGCTTTTTGATTCATTTCTGCATCGATCGAAGAAATATAAATCGTACCGTCTTGCTCAATATCAATTTTAACTCCAGTTGCTTCGATGATTTTCTTCACCGTTTTTCCGCTTGGTCCAATGACATCTCCGATTTTCTCAGGATTAATTTCCATTGTTAAAATTTTCGGAGCGTGTGGAGATAGTTCTTTTCTTGTTTCAGATATTGTTGATAACATATGCTCTAATATTTGCATGCGGCCTTTTTTCGCCTGTTGTAATGCTTCTTCTAATATTTCTCTAGATAATCCTTTAATTTTAATATCCATTTGAAGAGCAGTTACACCTTTGGCTGTACCTGCAACTTTAAAGTCCATATCTCCGAGAAAATCTTCCATACCTTGAATATCTGTAAGAATGGTGTAGTGTTCATCAGATTTAACTAATCCCATTGCAATACCTGCGACAGGAGCTTTAATCGGTACACCCGCATCCATCATCGCTAATGTACTTGCACAAATACTCGCTTGTGATGTCGATCCATTTGATTCCAATACTTCAGAAACTAAGCGAATCGTATATGGGAAGTCTTTTTCATCTGGAATAACTGGTTCAAGAGCACGTTCACCTAACGCACCATGTCCAATTTCTCTTCTTCCCGGACCTCTCATTGGGCCTGTTTCTCCTACAGAGAATGGCGGGAAGTTGTAATGATGCATAAAACGTTTTTCTTCTTCAATGCCAAGACCATCTAAAATTTGAACGTCTCCTAAAGCACCTAGTGTACAAATACTTAATGCTTGTGTTTGACCACGTGTAAATAAGCCTGAACCATGTGTTCTAGGTAAAATGCCAACTTCTGATGATAATGGTCGAATTTCATCAACTTTACGGCCATCTGGACGAATTTTTTCAACGGTAATGAGGCGACGAACTTCTTCTTTAACAAGCTTGTCCAAAATTTTCTTTACTTGTTTAATCGTTTCTTCGTCCGCTTCTTGTTCTTCGTATTGAGCGATTACCTCATTTTTCACCGCTTCAATGGCATCTTCACGGGCATGTTTTTCTTGAACTTGAATGGCTTCTTTTAATTGAGTTTCACATTTCTCACGAATTTCTTTTTCCAATTCAGGATCAAGCTCAAATAAAACAACTTCCATTTTTTCTTTCCCAATTTTTTCACGAATTTCTTCTTGGAACGCAATGAGTCGTTTGATTTCTTCATGACCGAACATGATGCCTTCTAACATTACTTCTTCTGGAACTTCGTTAGCACCAGCTTCAACCATATTGATGGCATCTTTTGTACCGGCAACTGTTAAGTTCATCTCACTTTTTTCCATTTGTTCAACGGTTGGATTAATGATAAATTCTCCATCTACTCTTCCAACAATGACTCCAGCAATGGGACCCTCAAACGGAATGTCAGAAACGGTGAGAGCAAGTGAAGAACCGAACATCGCTGCCATTTCAGATGAACAATCTTGATCAACACTCATTACGGTACTAACTACTTGAACTTCGTTGCGAAAACCTTCTGCAAATAATGGACGTATCGGCCGGTCAATTAAACGGCTGGCTAAAATCGCTTTTTCACTTGGACGTCCTTCCCTTTTTATAAAGCCGCCCGGGATTTTCCCAACTGCATATAAACGTTCCTCATAATTAACCGTTAACGGGAAAAAGTCAACGCTTTTTGCATCTTTTGAAGCAGTAGCCGTACATAAAACAACAGTTTCTCCATAACGAACTAGTACTGCCCCGTTGGCTTGTTTTGCCAGCTGGCCAATTTCAACGGTCAATTTACGGCCAGCCCAATCTATGGAAAATATATGTTTGTCTTGCTCCATAAATGGACTCCTCTCTTAAAAAATTAACGAACTTCAATTTCATTTCTTATGATTATTATGTATTGTAATCAAACCACATAAAGTCATAACGTAATTTTTTGGTATGAATATGAATAAAAATTATTTTTCGAATATTTCCAATCTTTTTTTATTTTATTTTTTCTAATAAAAAAGCGGGAATGATCCCCGCTTTTAATCAACTATCGACGTAAACCAAGTCTGTTAATTAACTCACGGTAACGTTGTACATCAGTGTTACGCAAGTAAGTTAATAGGTTACGGCGTTTACCAACCATTTTCATTAGCCCACGGCGTGAATGGTGGTCTTTTTTGTGAACACGTAAATGTTCATTCAAATTGTTAATTTGTTCCGTTAGGATAGCAATTTGAACTTCTGGTGAACCAGTATCATTTTCATGAGTTTTGAATTCATTGATGATTTCGTTTTTGCGCTCTTGTGTTAAAGCCATCCTATTTCACCTCCTAACATTTATATCCCCAATTACTGAGCAAGCGTCGGTGACTCGACTTGCCAAGCAATGGTTCATAGTACGTTATTTAGAATACTATTTTTTATAGAAAAAAGCAAGTAACTTTCTACATTGATTCGTGAAGTTTTCAAGAATATCTACTATATCTACATTTTGAACATAAATATTTTTCCATATACTTATTCAATTAAAGAAGTTTATTCACTTATTGGTGCAGTAAATTTTGAAAAATATAGACTAGCTTCTTTGGCATCACGAGTTAATTGCGCTTTTAATTCATCTATTCCAGAAAACTTCTTTTCATCTCTTATTCTACCATGCCATTCAACGACCACTGGTTCATTATAAATTTCATCATTAAAGTCTAAAATATGAACTTCAACAGATAAAACAAAGTTATCGGAATGAAACGTTGGTTTATACCCAATGTTACAAACACCAAAATGCCATTGGTTTTTCACTTTTATACGGACGGAATAAACACCTTTCTTCGGTAGAAAATAATCCTCTTCCATTTGTATATTCGCTGTTGGAAAACCAATTGTTCGACCTCGTTTATCCCCGTGAATGACCGTTCCTTTTGTCACATAATGTCTACCAAGAAATTGAGGAACCTCATCGGTTTGTCCTTCTTCTAATAAATGACGAATATGTGATGAACTGACCTTGACTCCAGCGGAAGTTAATTTTTCGACAACGGTGACTTCAAATCTTCCTTTTGCATGGACTATCATCGTTTCCATATTTCCTTTTCCAAATTTGCCATAGGTATAATCAAATCCAGCTACGACATGTTTTACATTGAAGGATATAATATATTGTTCAATAAAATCTTCAGGTAATAGACTAGCAAAAGAGCGATCGAAGTTGACAATATATAAGTAATCAACACCTAACTCTTCCATTAGGCGAATTTTTTCTTCCAATGGAGTGATACATTTCATCGGTTTATCACTTAATCCTAAAACGACTCTTGGATGAGGGTCAAAGGTCATTACAGCACTTTTTATTTGTAATTGTTTTGCTTTTTGAATGGCCGTTTGAATCACTTTTTGATGACCGAGGTGTAGCCCGTCAAAAAATCCTAAAGCCATAACTTTCGGATGTTGGTGATTTTCAAATTGATTAAATGGATGGGTAATGCGAATGACTTCCACTGTTGTACTCACCTTTTTCATTCATTCATTGATAAAACTTTTATCGGCTTCATCAAATGTTGTTTTGTAGGATGTTTCTGATAAATGGCTAATGCTTTTTCATGTTCGTTCATGATGACTATTGGTCCGTCTTCCAACGATTCCGTGAAATGAGAAATCGGTAGAACAGCCCCATTTAATACTTTCTTTGCTAATGTATCATTAATTACGAATTTCGGCAATTGTAAAAGGCCAAATTCTAATGGTAAAATAACGTTTCCAATCGTGCCTTTCTCTACGGCTTCTTTTATCTCTTCTAATGTGACACATTGTTCTTTTTCAATACCACCGCTACTCACCCGCACTAGATTCGACATATGCGCCGGATAACCTAACATTTCACCAATTGTTACGGCTAATGTGCGAATATACGTACCTTTACTACATTTAACATAAATTCTAAACGTAAAGGTTTCCTCGTCAAAATGTACATTTGCATCAAGGAGAGTGATTTCATCAATCGTCACTTCTCTAACTGGACGTTCTACTTCTATTCCTTGTCGGGCGTATTCATAAAGTTTTTTTCCTCTTACTTTCACAGCTGAGAACATAGGTGGAATTTGCTTGATTTTCCCTGAATGACTTTTTAATGCTTCAAGAATTTTATTGGAAGGAATCGGCTCAATAACACGTTTTTGTTCGACCACTTCTCCGTCTGCATCTTCCGTTGTTGTAGAAACACCAAGTGTAATATCAGCTATGTAAGCTTTTCCGGCGTCCGTCATAAATTGAGCTATTTTTGTCGCATGTCCAATACATAATGGCAAAACTCCTGTTACATTTGGGTCTAACGTGCCTGTATGTCCGACTTTTTTCGTTTTTAGCAGTTTTCGAACAATCGCGACGCAATCATGTGAAGTATATCCTTTTTCCTTCCATAATGGTAATATTCCATCCATATGAAACCTCCATAAAAAAAGATAGACCATTGTCTATCTTTTTTAATTATTGTCCTCATCTTTTTGTTCCGATTGACGGATTTCGTGAATGAGCGTTTCAATCCGATTTCCATAATCAATCGATTGATCAATTTCAAAAATGATTTCAGGTGTTTTTCTTAATCGAATTCGTTGGCCGATTTCAGAACGAATAAAGCCTTTCGCTTTAGACAATCCTTTTAATGTATTCTCTTTTTGCGTTTCATCTCCAAGGATTGAAATATATACTTTCGCTTGTTGAAGATCACCCGTAACCTCTACATCTGTTACTGTAACAAAGCCAATTCGAGGATCTTTAATTTTTCGGCCAATAATATCTGTTAATTCTTTTTTAATTTGTTCGCCAACACGATTCGCTCTTAGGCTCATGATTAACACCTCATTTATAGCCACTCGATTTCTGTAATCGTTCGTTCAATTTCTGGAAAAGAATCAATTAGCCGGAGTGCATGATTTAGTTCACGTTCGGCTGCCACTTTTGATGAAGCTACCGTTACAATGGAGATTTTCGTACGTTGCCATACATCTTGATGTTCCATTTCAGCAACCGATACATTAAAATTTTGTTTTAATCTCGTTAAAATTCGCTGTAAGACCGCTCGTTTATCCTTTAATGATTGAGCGTCGTAGATCATGCACTCAACTTCGGCTAATCCGATCATTTTCGTTCAACTTCCTCCATTACATATGCTTCAATAATGTCTCCTTCTTTGACATCATTAAAGTTTTTAATGGTGATTCCACATTCGTAACCTTGGTTAACTTCTTTCACGTCGTCTTTGAATCGTTTTAACGTATCGATTTCGCCTTCAAAAATGACAATGCCATCGCGAATGAGACGAACGCCGCTATCGCGTGTGATTTTTCCGTCAGTTACATAGCAACCTGCAATTGTTCCAATTCGAGAAACTTTAAATGTTTGACGGACTTCAGCTTGACCAATTGTTTTCTCTTCAAACTCTGGATCAAGCATCCCTTTCATCGCAGCTTCCATTTCCTCGATTACTTTATAAATAATTCTATGAAGACGAATGTCAACTTTTTCACTTTCAGCGACACGTTTTGCATTGGCATCCGGACGAACATTAAATCCGACAACAATTGCGTTGGATGCAGTCGCTAATAAAATATCAGATTCAGTGATAGCACCTACACCCGTATGAATAATTTTTACTTTTACACCTTCAACATCAATTTTTTGTAAAGCAGCAGAAACAGCTTCAACAGAACCTTGTACGTCTGCTTTAACAATGACATTAAGTTCTTTTACTTCTCCTTGTTTCATTTGTTCAAATAATGTATCAAGACTTACACGTGCAGTTTCGCTGCGTTGTGCTTGTATCGCTTGTTGAGCTCTTGCTTCCCCAATTTGACGAGCAGTTTTTTCATCATTAAATACAACAAAACGATCTCCAGCTTGAGGCACTTCATTTAATCCTGTTATTTCAACAGGTGATGAAGGTCCAGCTTCTTTTACTCTGCGACCCATATCGTTAACCATTGCACGAACACGACCAAAAGTATTACCTACAACAATCGGATCTCCTACGTGTAATGTTCCATTTTGGACAAGTAATGTTGCTACAGGACCTCTACCTTTATCTAATTGCGCTTCAATCACCGTACCATATGCTTTACGATTTGGATTTGCTTTTAACTCTTCCATTTCACTAACAAGGAGAATCATTTCTAATAAGTTATCAATACCTTCTCCTTTTAAAGCGGAGATCGGAACGAAGATTGTATCTCCACCCCAATCTTCTGGAACGAGTCCATGTTCAGTTAATTCTTGCATGACACGATCAGGGTTTGCGGTCGGTTTATCCATTTTGTTGACAGCAACAATAATTGGAACATTGGCTGCTTTTGCATGGTTAATTGCTTCAATGGTTTGTGGCATGACACCATCATCAGCAGCTACAACTAGAACGGTAATATCCGTCACTTGAGCACCTCTTGCACGCATTGTTGTAAATGCAGCGTGTCCTGGTGTATCTAAGAATGTAATTTTCTTTTTATTAACAACGACTTGATAAGCTCCGATATGTTGTGTAATACCGCCAGCTTCCCCAGCTGTTACTTTAGAATTACGAATTGAGTCTAATAAAGTTGTTTTCCCGTGGTCTACGTGACCCATAATAGTAACGACAGGCGGACGCTCTTCTAAATCTTCTTCTTTATCTTCTGTCATGTAAACTTCTAAATCTGTTGCGTCAACTTCTATTTTCTCTTCTACTTCGACTCCGTATTCACTTGCGATTAATTCAATCGCATCTTTATCTAATTCTTGGTTAATCGTTGCCATTACTCCAAGCATAAATAATTTTTTAATAATTTCTGATGGCTCACGGTGTAATTTTTTCGCTAGTTCAGCAACCGTTAAGGAGTCAGTAAAAGTAATTTTTGACGGTAATTCTTTTTCTTTTTTCTTTTCTTGTTCTTGAACAGGTTGATGTTTACCTTGATGGCGATCGTTTTGTTTGTTTTTATTTTTGTTTTTATTTTTTGGCTTATTGAATACTTTTGATTCTTTTGCTTTTACGTCCGTATTTTTCTTTACTTCCCCTTTACTTGGAGCAGGTTTTATTTTTTCCGGTCCTTTCACTTTACGTTCATAAACTTCATAAGGATCGTCTTCTGTTTTATGATTCATTGGCTGTTTTCCTTTTGGTTTATTATGTGGTTTTTGATTTTTTTCATCAATTTTATTCACATGTTTCGTTCCAGTGTTCGCAGGCTTTTGATCGTTTTGTTTTGGTTGATTGTTCTTACCAAAAGCTTCGTTTAATTTCTTAATATTTTCATCATCGATAGTTGTCATATGGTTGGATACTTCCATATTTAATTCTTTCATCATTTGAATGACTTCTTTACTTGACATATTATATTTTTTTGCATATTCATAGACACGCATTTTTGCCATAGTTTCACCCCCACAAAATTTAATCGAGCAATTGCATTAATTTTTCAGAAAAACCTCTTTCTAAAATCGCAATTACCACTCTAGCCTCTTTTCCAATGGATTTCCCTAGTACATATCGATTTTCTACATACTTAATTGGTACTTCATAATATCGACATTTATCTTCAATTCTTTTTTTTGTGTTTGCTGATGCATCCATGGATAAAAGCACAAGTTTGGCGCGATGTTGACGAATTTCTTTTAAAACTAATTCTTCACCTGAAATAAGTTTTCTCGCTCGATTCGCTAAACCAACGATTGACATCCACGGTTGTTGAGTCATGCTTCTTTCTTGTTCTCCTTATGAACTAGCTGTAATAATTCTTCATAGATGGAATCATCTATTTCGCTTTCGAGATGTTTCGCTAAGATGTTTTTCTTTTTCGCAAGCATAATAGCTTCTTCATTTTTTGAAAGGTAAGCACCTCTACCGGATTTCTTTCCTGTTAAGTCAATCGATATTTCTCCTTCTTTCGTGCGAACAATGCGTATTAATTCCTTTTTCGGCATCATTTCTCCCGTTGCTACACATTTCCGTAACGGAACTTTTTTCTTCCGATTGTTCATATTTCATCACCTCTTATTCCATATGATCATCATCGGAATCAACATCATCTAATACTAGGTTTGCAAAAGGAGATTCTTCACGTGGATATATTCCTTTTTCTCTTGCTTCTGACTCACTTTTAATATCAATTTTCCAATTTGTCAATTTTGCGGCTAATCTAGCATTTTGACCACGTTTTCCAATGGCAAGAGACAATTGATAATCTGGAACGATAACTGTTGTTGCTTTTTCTTCTTCGTTTACAATTACATCTAGCACTTTGGATGGACTTAAAGCATTTGCCACAAATTCAACTGGATCTTTAGACCATTTTACAATATCAATTTTTTCCCCTTTTAACTCATTGACAATCGCTTGTACGCGAGCACCTTTTGGTCCAACACATGCTCCGACTGGATCCACTTCTGGATTATCGGAATGAACAGAAATTTTCGAACGGTCTCCTGCTTCTCTAGCGACAGATTTTATTTCGACTGTTCCATCGTATATTTCAGGTACTTCTAGTTCAAAGAGTCGTTTTAATAAACCAGGATGTGTTCTTGATACGAAAATTTGTGGACCTTTCGTCGTTTTTTCAACTTTGGTAATGTACACTTTAATTCGATCGTTATGTTGATAACGCTCATTAGGCATTTGTTCGTTTGCAGGAAGAATAGCTTCTGTTTTTCCTAAACTAATGTAGATAAATCTTCCATCTTGACGTTGGACGATTCCTGTAATGATATCGTCTTCACGATCAATGAATTCTTCGTAAATAATTCCTCTTTCTGCTTCACGAACACGTTGAGTGACAACTTGTTTCGCAGTTTGTGCAGCAATACGTCCGAAATCTTTTGGTGTCACTTCGATTTCAACAATATCCCCAATTTCATAGTTAGGATTTATTTTATGTGCTTCAGCCAGTGAGATTTCAAGTCTTGGATCAAAAACTTCTTCAACGACTTCTTTTCTTGCTAAAACTTTCATAGTTCCTGTTTCAACATTTAAGTCTACGCGAACATTTTGAGCTTGGTTGAAATTTCTTTTATATGCTGAAACTAACGCTGCCTCAATTGCTTCAATGAGCACCTCTCTTGATATACCTTTTTCCTTTTCTAGCAATATCAAGGCATCTAAAATTTCCATTTGGTGGTATCCCCCTTCAATCCTTACAAATGTTAATTAAATGAAATGGCTAAACGTGCATTAGCCACTTTTTCATACGGAATTTGAACTTCTTTTCGTCTTGTTTTTTCTTTTACTTGTAATGTAACCGTTTCTCCATCAAAGTGGATTAATGTACCTTCAAACGTTTTTTCACCATTGATGGGCTCATATGTTTTAATGAAAACATTTCGGCCGATAGCTTTGTCGAAATCTGCTTGTTTTTTTAACGGGCGCTCCGCACCTGGTGATGATACTTCTAAAAAGTAATTATGTGGAATCGGATCAACTTCATCTAGTTTTTCACTTAATCTTTCACTTACGATTCCGCACTCTTCTATATCAACACCTTCTTCTTTATCAATAAAGACTCGCAAAAACCAATCCTTTCCCTCTTTGACATATTCAATGTCAACAATTTCTAAACCTAGTTCTTCAACAATGGGAACGGCTAATTGTTCAACAATTTCCGTTACTTTACTCATACAGTCCCTCCTGCAATGATCTACATTATGTACTCGAAATTTGTAAAATTTACCTAATACAATAACGAAAGAGTGGGTTGCTCCCCACTCTTTAACGCGAGATTATCGTTAGTATTTCCAATAAAACTATACCATAACCAATATTTTTATGCAAATCATTCATAAGATGGTTCGTATTAACGGTTTTTATCATTGCAAACATACTCATATTTTTGTCTTTCTTTTATTTTGAATGAATGGCTATAAGATCGGAAGAAATGAAAGTTGGACATTGAGAATGGCATTAAAGTGGAAACTCTTCCAATTGAAAAAGAACAGTCCTGCGGATGATGGACTGTTCTTTTTCAATTTGGACAATCCTCTGATAACGGGAGTAACGTTGCAACAGATCAAATACGTGAAATTCAAGAGACTATGGAAAAAGAAGTTTCAATCCCCTTATCTCGGGGCTAGCGTCGCAACGGTACATTCTTCAAACCCGCATGATGACTGCATGAAATCAGTCAATTTTGCGAACCTCCGAAATGAAATAAAAATAAGGCTCCATCTCAGCGAATTTCATTCCAAAAAATCGTTGAAAATAAAGGGATTTCCCCACTTTGCGAACCTCTCACGAAAAATCAACGTTTTCCGCAATTGTCGCCGGTTCGCGTTTTTATAATTTTGGATAAATTTATTATATTTTGAAATTGCGTGTTGTAAACATAAATGAAGTTATGAATATATTTGTAGTCAAGTCATTTGGTAATTCAATGATTGATTCTTCTATTTATATTATATAACTAATTGAAGGTTTTTAATCGAACAGAAAAATCTCCCATCTCTCTTTAAGCGACGTGCTTGCTTGAGGATGGGAGACTTCGATTAAAATTCATTTAAAATAATGAAAGTTGATTTTGTTCTGGAAGAGATGCTAATATTCCTTGACGGTCTAAGTAATCTAAAATTGTTTTGGAAACTTTACCTCTTATTTGTAAATCTTCTTTCGAAAGAAATTCTCCTTCGTTTCTTGCCTTTACAATGTTTTGCGCAGCATTCGTTCCTAATCCCGGAATGGAATTAAACGGTGGGATTAATGTATTCCCATCAATGATAAATTCAGAAGCTTGGGAACGGTATAAGTCAATTTGTTGGAAAGAGAAGCCGCGTTCGCACATTTCTAAAGCAATTTCCAATACGGTTAGTAAGTTTTTCTCTTTCGTTGTCGCATCTAATCCTTTTTCATTGATTTCTTCAATTTTTGCACGGATACTTTGCGAACCTTTAATCATCGTTTCAATATCAAAATCTTCTGCACGTACCGTAAAATAAGTCGCATAATATAACAACGGATGATGAACTTTAAAATAAGCGATCCGAACCGCCATTAAAACGTAGGCAGCTGCGTGTGCTTTCGGGAACATATATTTGATTTTTTTACAAGAATCTATATACCAGTCCGGGACGTTATTTTTCCGCATTTCTGCTTCCATTTCCTCAGTTAATCCTTTCCCTTTACGGACCGATTCCATAATCTTAAATGCTAAAGAAGGCTCTAACCCTTGGTAAATTAAGTAAACCATGATGTCATCCCGACATCCGATTACTTCGCTTAACGTACAAATTCCTTCTTTAATTAATTCTGAAGCGTTCCCTAACCATACATCCGTTCCGTGCGATAATCCAGAGATTTGCACAAGTTCAGAGAAAGTGGTCGGCTTTGTCTCTTCTAACATTTGGCGGACAAATCTTGTACCAAATTCAGGGATTCCTAATGTCCCGGTTTTACACATAATTTGTTCTTCTGTTACACCTAACGATTCCGTTCCGCTAAAAATTTTCATAACTTCCGGATCATCGGTTGGAATGGTTTTAGGATCAATACCGCTTAAGTCTTGAAGCATCCTAATTACCGTCGGATCATCGTGACCGAGAATATCTAGTTTTAGTAAATTATCGTGAATGGAATGGAAATCAAAATGAGTTGTTCTCCATTCGGAACTATTGTCATCAGCAGGATATTGAATTGGTGAAAAGTCATAAATATCCATATAGTCAGGGACAACGATAATCCCACCCGGATGCTGTCCTGTAGTCCGTTTTACACCCGTACAACCACTTACTAAGCGATCAATTTCCGCTCCTCTCAGTTGCAAATTATGATCTTGAGCATATCCTTTGACAAAACCATAAGCTGTTTTTTCCGCAACCGTACCAATCGTTCCTGCACGGTAAACATAATCTTCTCCAAATAACACTTTCGTGTAGTTATGGGCTCGTGGTTGATATTCACCCGAGAAGTTCAAATCGATATCGGGAACTTTATCCCCTTTAAACCCTAAAAAGGTTTCAAATGGAATGTCATGTCCATCTTTTTTATATACCGCTCCACATTTTGGACAGTTTTTATCTGGTAAGTCAAATCCAGATCCGACCGAACCATCATTAAAGAATTCGGAATGTTTACAACTTGGACAAACGTAATGTGGAGGTAATGGATTGACCTCTGTGATTTCTGTCATCGTTGCGACAAAAGAGGAACCTACAGACCCACGTGAACCTACTAGGTATCCGTCATCAAGTGATTTTTTTACTAGTTTATGAGAGATTAAATAAATAACGGCAAATCCGTGCCCAATGATACTTTTCAATTCTTTTTCAAGTCTAGCTTCTACAATTTCAGGAAGCGGATCACCATAGATGCGTCTTGCCATATCATAACTTAGTTTCCGGATTTCTTCATCGGCACCTTCAATTTTTGGAGTATATAGTTCATCTTTAATTGGTTTCACATCACCGATGAGATCTGCAATTTTATTTGTATTTTCCACGACAACTTCTTTCGCTTTTTCTTCCCCTAAAAATGCGAATGCTTCTAACATTTCATTTGTTGTACGGAAATAAACATCCGGTAACTTATGACGGTTTAACGGATTCGCACCACCTTGTGAGCTAATTAATATTTTTCGATAGATTTTATCTGTCGGATTTAAATAGTGGACATTTCCCGTCGCCACAACAGGGATGTTCAAGCGTTCACCTAATTTCACAATGTTTTCAATAATTGCTTCAATTTTACTTTCACTTTGAATAACATCTAACTCTATTAAATGTGCATATAGTTCTTTCGGATGGATTTCTAAAAAGTCATAGAAACTAGCGATTTCCTCAACTTCATCGATCGGCTTTTGAGACATCGCTTCAAATACTTCTCCTTTATCACATCCAGAACCGATTAACAATCCTTCTCGGTGGGATTGTAACACAGATCGCGGGATGCGAGGAACACGATAAAAATAGTGAATATGAGAATAAGAGACAAGTTTGAATAGATTTTTTAATCCTACTTCATCTCTAGCTAAAATGGTGCAGTGGAATGGTCTTGCCCTTTGATAAGCATTCCCTTTCCCCATATTTTCGTTTAATTGATCATCGTATTCCATTCCTTTTGCTATGGCGTCTTTTAACATTCTTTGCAGTAGGTGGCCGGTCGCTTCCGCATCATAAATCGCCCGGTGGTGCTGCGTTAATTCAACATCAAATTTTTTCGCCAAAGTGTTTAATCGGTGATTTTTCAATTCTGGATATAACAAACGCGCCAATTCTAACGTGTCGATAACAGGATTTGCGACTTTATTCAATCCTATTTTTTTATACCCGACATTTAAGAAGCCGATGTCAAAAGTGGCATTATGGGCGACTAAAACAGCATCTTCGGACCAATCGTAAAATCGTTTTAATACTTCTTCTGGATCTGGAGCATCTTTTACCATATCATCCGTAATTCCAGTTAATTCTATCGTTGTAGCTGAAAGTGGATGTTTAGGATTCGCAAAAGATTCAAAACGATCAACGATTTCGCCATTTTTCATTTTTACCGCGGCAAGTTCAATGATTGTATCATAAACGGCGGAAAGTCCTGTTGTTTCAACATCAAATACGACATAGGTGGCTTCATCCAATCGTATGTGAGCCGTATTATAGGCAATAGGCACTCCATCATCGACTAAATTTGCTTCTAGACCATATAAAATTTTTACCCCGTGTTTTTTCGATGCGCTATAAGCTTCAGGGAACGATTGAACTACACCGTGGTCCGTTACGGCGATTGCCTTATGTCCCCATTTTTTCGCTTGGGCCACATAATCACTGATAGACGTTACTGCATCCATTTGACTCATTGGCGTATGAAGATGGAGTTCCACTCGTTTTTCGTTTTCTGGAGCTGTATCCATTCGTTCAATTGGTTTGATTTCATTAATATCATTGGCAATCATCACTAAATCGCGAACGAATGTATCATTTTGGATGCTTCCACGAACTTTAATCCACATCCCTTTTTTCACTTTTGTTAGCAGACTGGCATCATCTTTATCTTTTGAAAACATTTTAACTAAAATGGAATCTGTATAGTCGGTGATTTTTAACGTTAATAACGTTCTTCCGCTTTTTAGTTCTTTTGTTTCAGCAAAAAACACGTATCCTTCTATGACAACTCTTCTTTCTTCTTCTACAATTTGTTCTAATCTGCGGAAATCTTGTTCACCTTTAATTTCATAACCGATTACAAGCGGACCTTCATCAACTGTCTCTTGTGAAGATTCCTCTTTATTTTTCAACTCCTGCATGGCAAGTTTAGCACGTTCTTCGTCTTCTTTTTGCTTTTCTGCTAAAAATTGCTCATACTCTTGATTTTCTGTTTCATTGACATTAACAGAAACATCGAGTTGGATTGGTGGAAAACCATAGGAACGATAAATATCGGAAATGACGGTGGAATATTTTCTTTTAATCGTTAAAGCTTCTGCATCATTTCTTGCAAAAATAAGAACTTTATTTCCTTGGACTTTAGGAAGTTGTCCATTAAGTAAAGATAATAAAGCTGGAGAAATTCCGTCTAGCTCTTGAATGGACAGTTTCCAATAATCTTGAATATGTTCTTCTGTTATTTCATTATTTAATACTGTCAGTGTAAATGTTACATTTGCAATATGTTCAAATGCTTTTATTAATCTAGTTGAAAATTGTTGATACAGTTGACTTGGGATGAGTTCTTCCAACAAGAAATAAAAATGCCATTTGCGGGCATCTTTTTCAACAACAAGCTTTTCAATTTGCCCATTTTGGAAAAAACGAACGGTTTCAGCATCTACCATATTTAATTGTTGAAGTAATAACTGAAACCTTTCCTTTTTACCTTTGGCAAGATCAGACATACTTTTCTCTCCCATCTTTCGACAATCTATTCATCATTATAGCATAATATTGCTTAATCGGATTTGATCTCATGATTGAAAATTGGTGGTCATTTAAAAAATGGCTTTATTTTCAATATTGAGTTATTTTTTTTGCTTTTGTTAAAAAGATATAACTAGTAATCAAAATCATTTTATTTGCAAGTGGAACAGTCGAAAGAGAATTTGATTAACAAGTGCTTGTAAAATCTTGCAACTCGTTTTAATTTATTTGCAAGTGGAACATTCAAGGGTGGTTTATCTTAAAAAGGATGGGATTGGATGATGCCAATCCTGACCGATTGGATGTATATTTGCGACTTTGGTGATTGAATTTGTAAGTTTATGAATCGTATTTGTAACTTTGAAAGAATCATTTGCAACTAGAAATCATCGTATTTGCAAGTGCTAAAGAAAAATTTGTAACTATCGGAACTTTATTTGTGACTCTAGTACATTTTCTTGTAGGTCATCAAACAATCTTGCAACTATATTGAATTTATTTGTAAGTTGAACATTTGTTGTTAATTTGTTTTATAGTCATAAAAAAATCTTGCAACTCGTTTTAATTTATTTGCAAGTGAAACGACCAATTATTCTCTCATTTCAAATAGGAGAATTGACAATCGAATTGAGGGGATCGTTGAATTGTCGAAAGGAAAATTTGCAATAAAAATGTTCTAACCTTAGATGAAATTTCAAAAAGAAAAGTGGAAAGCAATTGTATTTATGCTTTCCACTATATTTTTTATAGGAAGAATCTTTGAATGTCATTCCATGTGACAACGAGCATTAAAAGCATGAGCAGCGCAAAACCGATGAAATGGACCATTCCTTCTTTATGCGGATCAATAGGTTTTCCTCTAAGGGCTTCAATTCCGAAGAATAATAATCGACCACCGTCTAATGCTGGAATTGGAAGTAAGTTCATGATTCCTAAATTGATACTTAAAAGGGCCGCCCATTTCATTAAATAGAAGATTCCCGATTTGGCAACTTCTTCTGTGGAAACATAGATTCCTACAGGACCTGATAACATATCAATGGAAAATTGACCGGTAACAAGTTTACCAAGCAAGATTATGATTTGCTTTGTCCAATTATAAGTTTCGGTAAAACCATAAGTTAGCACCTTAAACGGAGATTTTTCAACTGGGTTATATACACCAATCAGTCCAATCTTCTCTCCATCTAGTTCCGACTCGTTAGGAATGACTGGAATATCCATGATCTCGCCTTTGCGATCAATTTTAAATAGGAGTTCTTCATTTGGATGCATTCTGATGATTTCAACGACATCAATCCAACTGTCCACTTCTTCCCCGTTAATAGATTGAACGATGTCACCTTCCAACAATCCGGCTTGCTTAGCTGCTCCGTCCTCTGTAATCTTCCCTAATTTTGGATCATTTGAAGGAACTCCTTGGAAAAAGCCGATTAATAAGAAGATAATGAAAGCTAACACGAAATTCATGAATGGACCTGCAAAAATTGCTAATGTCCGTTGTCCTAACGTTTTCGAACCAAATTGTCGATCGTAAGGAGCAATTTGCGTTTCCATTCCATTATCAATACAAATAGCTTTCGGATCAATCTTATATGTAACTAGTTTTTCCTCTTCGACATCTTCATAACCTTTAATATATAACCCTTTTTCAATATCCGCTTCTTCCACTTCCATGACCCGGATATTTGAAAACTTTTCTTTTCCACTTAAGATAATTTTTTGAACAATATTGTTTTCATTAACGATTAATCCGACTCGATAACCTGGTTTTATTTCGATAACTTCGGGATCTTCCCCAGCCATGCGAACAAATCCGCCAATCGGTAGTAAACGAATCGTATATACGGTTTCTCCTTTTTTAAACGAAAATACTTTCGGACCAAACCCAATGGCAAATTCTCGGCAAAGAATCCCCGCCCTTTTCGCCATCACAAAATGGCCTAATTCATGAAAGAATACAAGAGCTCCAAAAATGATGATGAAAGCAATGACTGTTCCTAAAGTCCCCAAATGAAAAACCACCTTTTATATATAATTCAAAAGTTTTTCTCTTACTTTTTACAATGGGCAATGATGGATTATTTCATGCAGTTTATTTTTCCTAAAACAAATTCTCTTGTGTACTGATCAATAGATAGGATATCGTCCAAACTTGGATGATTGATTACTTCAATATATTCTAATGCTTCCTCAATTAATGATTCAATTTCTAAAAATTTTATTTTTTCCTTTAAAAATGCATCTACGGCAATTTCATTTGCTGCATTTAGAACTGTCGGCATAGTTCCTCCAGTTTTTCCCGCTTCGTATGCAAATTTTAAACAACGAAATCTCTCAAAATCCATTTCTTCAAAATGGAGAGTTTTTAAAGTTGCGAGATTTAAACGATTCGAATTGACTAACGGTAACCGATCTGGATATGTAAGGGCATATTGAATCGGCACCCTCATATCTGGGGTTCCGAGTTGAGCAATAATACTGCTATCATGAAATTCAACCATCGAATGAATTGTACTTTCTCTATGTAATAATACATCAATTTTCTCGTATGGAATATTAAATAACCAATGAGCTTCTATCACTTCTAAACCTTTATTCATCATCGTTGCTGAATCGATGGTGATTTTCTTACCCATAGACCAATTTGGGTGGTTTAACGCTTCATTGACAGTCACATTTTCTAACTCACTTCTTTTTTTATCTCTGAAGCTTCCTCCAGATGCAGTTATGATTAGGCGTTCAATATTTTTCTTTTCTTCGCCTTGTAAGCATTGGAAAATTGCTGAATGCTCGCTATCAACGGGAATAATCGGAACACCATATTGGTTCGCCATATCCATCACGATATGTCCAGCGGTAACTAAAGTTTCTTTATTTGCTATAGCGATTTTTTTCTTTTCTTTTATCGCTTGAATAGTAGCGGGAAGCCCGATACTTCCTATCACGGCATTCACAACGATTTCTGAATCAGGATAAACAGCTACTTCAACGAGTCCTTCATCACCATATGTAAACTTTACATGAGGAAATTCTAATTTTAATCGTTCATAGTCTTCTTTTAATTGAACCGAAACTAGCTTCGGAGAGAACTCTTGTATAATTCCACGAACAGCTTCTATATTCCTTCCTACTGAAATGGCTGCTAATTGAAAAACATCGCGATGCTCACGAATGACGTCGAGCGTTTGTTTTCCTATGGAACCGGTAGCTCCTAATAAACTGATAACTTTCAATGTATTCAACTCCTACAAAAGCGCTGTTTAATTATAGGGATAGGAAAAAATATAGGAATGGAAAAACAAACAACCAACTATCTACTCGGTCTAATATTCCTCCATGTCCCGGCAATATATTCCCTGAATCTTTCACTCCATAATGACGTTTAAAAGCTGATTCCACCAAGTCTCCCATTTGACCAATAATTGAGAGTAGAACAGACATGGCTAATAATTGTATGAAAGGAATATTTAAGTCTGAGAAAAAGTAGAAAGCGAATGCCACAACAATAGCATAAAAGATTCCACCAACGGAACCTTCCACTGTTTTCTTCGGACTGATTTCAGGCCAAAGTTTCCGTTTCCCAAAAGATCTTCCTGTAAAATACGCACCAGAATCCGTAGCCCAAATGAGCATTAACGCAAAAAACATTAAGATTAATCCATTGTCCGTCCATCTTGTTTCAATCATATAATAAAACCCTATCCCGACATATAGAACAGATAGAACGGCTCTTGATACATGATCAAAAGTGTAGCGATTTTTTACGATGACACTGTAAATGAGAAACAATAAAATGCCAAGTAAGAAAATTTCTATTTTAGAAAACATTAGATTTCGAAACCAAGATTCATATTCAGTTGGTACAAGGAATATCCATAACAGGAGTAAAGATAAGATTCCCGGTACAGTGAATATTGAGGTTTTTTGCATCTTTAATAATTCATATAAACCAACAGATGCCATTACATACATTAAGACAAGAAACGGAATTCCGCCAATAAAAACTATAGGTAAAAAAATCGCTGCGGCTATGATTCCGGTTATGATTCTTTGCTTCATATTTTTCTATTCCTCACTTTACTACACTCCGCCGAATCTACGTGAGCGGCTTTGATATTCTTCAATCGCTTCTAAAAAATGTTTTTCATTAAAATCTGGCCATAAAACGTTTGTAAACCAAAATTCTGTATAAGCTAATTGCCATAACATAAAGTTACTAAGACGAATTTCACCGCTTGTACGAATGAGTAAATCTGGATCTTGTAATCCGCTTGTCATTAAACGACTGGAAAAAACGTCTTCATTGATTTGTTCAGTTGACATTTGACCATTTTGAACATCTTTACATATATGTTTTACTGCTTCAAGAATTTCCGCTCGACTCCCATAATTTAAAGCGAAGTTTAAAATTAATCCGGTATTATCTTTTGTTTCATTCATTGCTTTTTCAACAGCATTTCGAGTATGGGTCGGAATTTTCTCTATATCCCCCATCACTTGAACTTTTACATTTTGCTCAATCAATTCGGGCAAAAATGTACTTAAAAACTCTTCTGGAAGTTTCATTAAGTATTCTACTTCTGTTTTTGGCCTTTTCCAATTTTCAGTAGAAAAAGCGTATAATGTTAACGCTTGTACCCCTAAATCATTTGCGAGTCGTGCAATTTTTCGGACGACTTTCATTCCTTCATGATGCCCTGCAATGCGAGGGAGTGCTCTTTTCTTTGCCCAGCGGCCATTGCCATCCATAATAATCGCCACATGAGCAGGTACGCCAATATTCTTTATTCTTTCAATTCTCTCTTTTAATTGTAGATTGGAAAGTGGTTGTTTTTTCCAAAACTTAAGTCGATTAAACATGACCCATCCTCCATTAATGATTGTTATCGTTGGAAGATAACAATCTCATGCCTCTATCATAACAAATTCATTCTATATTTTTTAAGAAAAATGAGATTTAACATAATTGCCATGAATTTTTTAGAGGAATGATAAAATATTTATAGTATGAAATGGATAAAAAAACCCCTTAAAAATTAGGGGTTTGTAGCCACAACATTATTATACTGGAATTTATAATGATTTTAAAATTAAACTTCTAATATTTCTTTTTCTTTATCTTTTGTAATTTGATCAATTTTTTGAATATGTTCATCCGTTATTTTTTGGATGTCATCAGTATATCCACGAAGTTCGTCTTCTGTAATTTCGCCATTTTTCTCAAGCTTTTTCAAATCATCATTGGCATCACGGCGAATATTACGAACGGCAACTTTTGCATCTTCAGACTCTTTTTTCACCACTTTGACTAATTCTTTTCTTCTTTCTTCCGTTAACGGTGGTATAGAAATGCGAATAATGCTTCCGTCACTAGTTGGGTTTAGACCTAGATCTGATTTCATGATCGCTTTTTCTACTTCACTGACAACGGATTTATCATAAGGTTGAATAACTAATAAACGTGCTTCAGGAACAGAGATGGATGCTAACTGATTGACTGGAGTTGGAACACCGTAGTAGTCAACAACGATTTTATCTAATAAAGATGCGTTTGCTCTTCCTGCACGAATAGTTGCCAATTCACGTGTATACGCTTGGATTGCTTTTGCCATTTTTTCCTTTGCTTGATTAATAATTTCTTTTCCCATTATTTTTTCCCCCTTACGATTGTTCCAATTTTTTCGCCAAGGACAACTCGTTTAATATTTCCTTCCTCCATTATAGAGAATACTATGAGAGGAATATCATTGTCCATACATAATGAGGATGCTGTTGAATCCATAACAGCTAATCCTTCTTTTAATACGTCCAAATAAGATAATTCATCAAACTTAACAGCTGTTTTGTCTTTCATCGGGTCAGCAGAATAAACGCCATCTACATTGTTTTTACCCATTAATATCACGTCAGCTTCAATTTCAGCAGCCCTTAATGCAGCAGTTGTGTCTGTTGAGAAATAAGGGTTTCCTGTTCCAGCGGCAAAGATGACAACTCGTTTCTTCTCTAAATGTCTAATGGCTCTTCTTCTTATGTATGGTTCTGCTACTTGTCTCATTTCGATAGATGTTTGAACACGAGTTTCAATGCCAAGCTGTTCTAAACTATCTTGCAGTGCTAGAGAATTCATCACTGTTGCCAACATTCCCATATAATCGGCAGTTGCACGATCCATCCCCATTTCACTGCCAATTTTACCTCTCCATATGTTTCCACCGCCAACAACTACAGCGATTTCAACGCCTAATTCTACGACCTCTTTTACTTGTTGAGCCACTGAACGAATAATGTTTGGGTTAATACCGAATCCTTGATCTCCTGCTAGTGCTTCTCCGCTTAACTTCAATACAATTCGTTTATATTTAGGATTTGTCATTATGAACCTCCGTTAAGTCATTTCAAAATTTGAAATTTCTCAATTTTCTTTAAAAAAGGGAACACTGAGGTGTTCCCTATTTCACAATTATTTTTTCATTTGGTTCATAACTTCTTCAGCGAAGTTTTCTTGGCGTTTTTCAATACCTTCGCCAACTTCATAACGTACAAAAGTTTTAACAGTTGCACCATGAGATTTTACGAATTGACCAACTTTTTGGTCAGGGTTTTTAACAAATGCTTGGTCTACTAAGCAAATATCTTCAAAGAATTTGCCTAAACGACCTTCTACCATTTTTGCAACAATATTTTCTGGTTTTCCTTCGTTTAATGCTTGTTGAGTTAATACTTGACGCTCACGGTCGATTTCTTCTTGTGATACTTGATCACGAGTTACGTATTTAGGGTTTAATGCAGCAATATGCATAGAAACATCTTTTGCTACACTTTCATCAGTTGTTCCTTCAAGAACGGAAAGAACTCCGATACGTCCGCCCATATGTAGGTAGGAACCAAATGCATCGTTATCGCCTTTAGTTAAAATTTCAAAACGGCGAAGAGTGATTTTTTCACCAATTTTCGCAATAGCACTGTTAATATATTCAGAAACAGTTGTACCGTTGTCCATTTTTTGTTCTAATGCTTCTTCTAAATTAGCAGGTTTTTTGCTTAATAAGTGATTTGCTAATTCTTTTACTAAGTTTTGGAAGTTTTCATTTTTTGCAACGAAGTCTGTTTCAGAGTTAACTTCTAAGATTACCGCTTCATTTCCTTCAGTTTGAATGTAAGTAGTTCCTTCAGCAGCAATACGGTCTGCTTTTTTCGCAGCTTTCGCAATACCTTTTTCACGAAGATAATCGATCGCTTTTTCCATATCACCATTTGTTTCTTGAAGTGCTTTTTTACAATCCATCATACCAGCTCCGGTTTTTTCACGAAGCTCTTTTACCATTTGTGCAGTAATAGCCATAAATTTTTCCTCCTTTGATTCCATCCATTAAGATTAACGTTCCAATCATGTGTATACGACTGCATTCATCATATACCTAGTATGACTCATTCAAGAGTGTTGATTACATATGTTTTGAGATTGTATGTATGCAATCTTTAAAAAAAGGTGATAAGGGTACACCCTCTTATCACCTTTTATGAACATTATGCTTCTGCGTTTGCAGTTACAGCTTCCTCTTCGCCTTGTTTCGCTTCTAAAATAGCATCTGCCATTTTAGCAGTTAATAATTTAACAGCGCGAATAGCATCGTCGTTAGCAGGAATAACATAATCGATTTCGTCTGGATCACAGTTAGTGTCAACGATACCGAAAATAGGGATATTTAATTTACGTGCTTCACTAACGGCGATTCTTTCTTTACGAGGGTCGATAACGAAAAGTGCGTCTGGAAGCTCTTTCATTTCTTTAATACCGCCTAAAAATTTCTCAAGACGTTCTTGTTCTTTTTTCAATTGAACGACTTCTTTTTTAGGAAGTACATCAAATGTTCCATCTTCAGCCATTTTTTCAATAGCTTTTAAACGTTCAATACGTTTTTGGATTGTTTCGAAGTTTGTTAATGTACCACCTAACCAACGATGGTTTACATAGTACATTCCAGAACGCTCAGCTTCTTCTTTAACAGATTCTTGAGCTTGTTTTTTCGTACCAACGAAAAGAACTGTACCACCGTTTGCAGCTAATTCTTTCATTGCTTGATATGCTTCTTCAACCTTCTTAACTGTTTTTTGAAGGTCGATGATGTAAATGCCGTTACGCTCAGTGAAAATGTATTTTTTCATTTTTGGGTTCCAACGGCGTGTTTGGTGTCCGAAATGTACACCAGCTTCAAGTAATTGCTTCATTGAAATTACTGACATTAAATTTCCTCCTATATATTGGTTTTCTTGACCTCCGCCCATTTCTTCTTCAGACAGGACTATAAAAATAGCACCAACTGTCTAAATCCATGGACGTGTGTAATTACACCATCAACTAATATAGCATAATCATTTCAAACAATCAAGTATCGGTTCGTTCAATTTGAGAAAATTTTAATAACAGTTCAATTTCGGTTTTTCCTTTATTTAATTGTTTAGCGATTTCATCTATCGATAATCCTTCATTTTGTAGTTTTAATGCTTCTTTTAAAACAGTGTTCATCGAATGAAGCTCGTTTTCCCCTTTAACTTTCTCATTCAAGCGATCTTTTTCTTCCGTATTCGGATCTTTCTTTACTTTTTTATAAGCTTTTTTTGCAGACAATATTTGGATGTTCTTAAGTGGGGGTGGAACTTCTTCCGTCAATTCCGTGGCCGGCTTTGTTGTTTGCTCATATGGTTTGTCATGATTTTCAATTTTTTCGTCGACCAAATTTTTTACTTTACGTAAGAAACTATCATTTTCTTCTTTCATTTCTAAAAGATATGATGTAAATAGTTCTTCCAACTCACTTTGAATTTTTTTATTATTTTTCTCGGTTTCCATTAAACGGTTTTGTCTTAAATAAAGAATAACAATCATGAAAATACAACTAGCCGTTGCCAATACATTTAAAATAAGCAAAACTTCCATATTGATAACTCCTTTTATCCACTTACATCAATAAATTTCCCTTTATATGGATGCGGTAAATGATCCGATGATTTTTTTTCCGGTTGCTTTTTTCGCTCTTTTGGAGATTGATCGTTTTTATCGTTTGATTCTTGATTCCATTTTGCTGGGTCTTTTTGTTCTTGCTTTGTCACGGTTGTCCTTTTTTGTTCTACCTCTTTTTGAACGTCATTGAGTGCTAGTTCATTTTGCACTTGACTTCTTGCTTGGATTTGCTCTTGCATTTTACTCGCATCCTGTGTCCGTGGAAGAGCAATTTGCATTTCAATTGATTTTAAAGACATCCCTATCCCCACCTAAATATTCCTTACATCCATTTTTCTAACAAACTTTTAAGCTTAAAAAGAGCTTTCGAATGAATTTGAGAAATTCTAGATGTCGATAAGTTTAACATTTGCCCAATTTCAGTAAATGTTAATTCTTCCTTATAAAATAGACTTAACACTAATTGTTCTTTTTCGTTTAATTCACGAATAACGTTTTTTAAATCTTGAATTCTTTCGGCTTCAATTAGATGGTCTTCAGGTGTTTTTTCTCGATGATCTTTCAAAACAAATGATTGCTCGGAATCGTCTTGGTCATTAATAGTATCATCCATGGATAATATATTAGCATAAAAATATTCATTTATTGTCGTATATACTTCTTCAACCGGAATGTTTAATTCAGATGCCACTTCTTCAGCACTTACATTTCTTAAATATTTTTGTTCTAATTTCTCAATGGTCGCTTCAATTTTTTTTGCCTTTTCCCTTGTTTTTCGTGGCAACCAATCTTCTTTTCTTAACCCATCAATGATTGCTCCTCTTATGCGAAAAGATGCATATGTATCAAATTTTAAATCACGACTAGGATCGAATTTCTCTAAAGCATCGTAAAGTCCAATATATCCTAAACTTCTTAATTCGTCTTTCGATATATTTTTTGGTAAACTTTGAGAAATACGTTCAACATGATAATAAACAAGGGGCTTATACTTGCTGATTAATTCATTCGCTGCTCGTTCACTTTTTTCTTTTACCCACAAATTCCATAACTCTTGTTCATTTATTGTCGCCTGCATCTTTTTCCACCTCACATTAAGAAAGAGCATATTCATATTAAATCTCTTTAATTCCTTGATTAACTGTTCGTATTGTTAACATATTGGTTTTTGTATCAAATTCTATCGTTCTTCCGCTTGAACCGCCTACGTCTTCTGCTACAATAGGAATTCGTAATAAGGCTAATTCTCTTTTCACTGCTTCTACATTACGTGGGCCAATGCGCATTGCTTCGCTTTGATGTGCGAATTTAAACATTTGTGCTCCACCAGCAATCTTTGCTTTAAAATGACAAGCACCTTCATCAATCAACCATTGATACAAATGTTTAATGGCCGTATCAGCATATTTTGCCAAATGTACCGTTTTTCCCCTAGATAAATTGGAATCTGGTAACATCACATGACTCATTCCAGCAATTTTTGCACGTTCATCATAAATAACTACTCCGACACATGAGCCTAGACCTGATGTACGAATACTTCCCGGATAATGAACGATATTCATATCAGCAATTCCAACTTTTACGACAGATAATGTTTCGATCATTATTCTTGTACTCCTAATGATTGAAAAATGATTTCAAATGAATCGGGATCCGGCAATAAAAAGAAGTAGCCTTTTACTGCCTTGTCCATTTTTAACGAATCAGTAATCAATGTTTCTATGACTATACATTGATCGCTTTCTTTTGAAACTTCATAAAGTCCAAAGCTCATTAAAGCACCAAACATATCGACATTGACTGCCGGGACTGATGGCATGAGCGATAGGCTAGTAAAATCGGAGAGTGCCGATAAATAGGAACCTGCCAAAATATTGCCCATTTCCTGAAGTGCAGACATGGCCATTTCATCATACGGTGTTTGATGGAACGAATAATCAGATGAAGTTAATGATTGGACAAATAGATCCGCTTGATCGATAGATAAAATAAAGTACATGCTGCCAGGTGCATCTCCTTCAATTCGCAAAAATACGGCACAAACCGGCTCATCAGCACCGCCGGCAAGTTCCATCATTTCCTTAAAAGTTACAATTCTTGCACTTGGGACAGACATATCAATTTTTCTATTGACGAGTAATGATAATGCTGTTGCTGCATTTCCCGCACCGATATTACCAATTTCTTTTAAAATATCTAAATGAAAAGAATTCATTCGTTCCATAAATGACATCGTTATTCCCTCAATTCAAAATCTCTTCAAGTTTTAAAATGATGATTAGACTATCATCTACTTTCACTACACCTTTAATGAAATCATGTTTGACACTTCCAACGACTTCTGGTGGCCCTTCGATATTTTCTTTCGCTATATCTAAAACATCATTAGCGGCATCGACAATGAGACCTATCTCAAACGATTGAATGGATACGATTAACAATCTCGTTGTAGAACGATTTTCATATTCTCCTAGACCTAATTTTTTTTGTAAATCGATAACAGGGACAATAACTCCCCTTAAATTAATTACCCCTTCTACATAGTCTTTTGTGCCAGGCACTCTTGTAATAGGTAACATTTTCTCAATGGATTGAACATGTTCAACTTCGAACGCATATTCCATATTGTTTAATGTAAAAGTAATATACTTTTGTTCGGCCGTTAAACTGAGTGACATAGATCAACACCCTTTTTTAAATTTTTAGGTCCTATTTGATTAAGGCATTACAATCAATAATTAACGCTACTCGTCCGTCACCTAAAATGGTGGCACCAGAGATGGCAAACACATTTTGTAAATATTCTCCTAATGATTTTAAAACGATTTCTTGTTGTCCGATGAAGGAATCTACGACTAGAGCTGCAAATTTTTCACCTTTTTTCACAACAACGATTGAATAGTAATCATCTTCACTCGATGATTCTAGTTGGAAGATTTGTTTCAAATTCACTAGTGGAACTACTTTTCCTCTAAAATCAATCGATGGTTGATTATGTACATAATAAACAGCATCTTTTTTAATGATGGCTGTTTCAATGATGGACGATAATGGAATTGCATATTTCTCTTTTTCTATTTCTACTAAAAGTGCCGTAATAATAGATAAAGTTAAAGGCAGTTGGATAGAGAACGTGGAACCTTTCCCTTCCTCTGAATAAATAGTAACGCTTCCACCCAATGACTCTATTTTTGATTTAACAACATCAAGACCGACTCCTCTTCCAGAAATATCTGAAATTTTATCTGCTGTAGAAAAACCTGAAGAGAAGATTAATGAATAAACTTCTTGGTCGGAAAGTTTCTCTTTTTGATCTTCGGTAATAATTCCTTTCGATAACGCTTTTTGCAATATTTTTTCACGATTGATCCCTGCACCATCATCGGTAATTTCGATAAAAACATGATTTCCACTATGGAAGGCGCTTAGTTTGACCGTACCTTCTTCATTCTTTCCTTTTTCTTTACGAACTTCCGGTGATTCAATTCCATGGTCAATGGCATTTCTTAATAAGTGGACGAGCGGATCGCCAATTTCATCAATTACCGTTCGATCTAGCTCAGTTTCCGCACCAATGATTTCTAAATGAATCTTTTTATTTAAATCTCTAGCCACTTGTCGGACCATTCGTGGAAAACGGTTAAATACGGTTTCCACAGGAACCATTCGCATTTGTAAAATAATATTTTGCAAATCACTAGAAATGCGAGACATTCGCTCTACCGTTTCCGTTAATTCGCTATTTTTTAATTCTTTTGAGATTTGCTCAAGTCTTCCACGGTCTATCACAAGTTCTTCAAATAAATTCATTAATACATCGAGTCTATCGATATTCACTCTTATTGTCTTTTGTTGAGGTTTATTTGTTGATGGACTCGTTGCGTTTGACTTTTCCACTTTTGATTCAGAGCTTTTAGATTCCTGCTTTTCTACTTTTGGTTCACTGTTTGTCTTTGGTTCTTGATTAACTACACCGTTTTTAATTTTTTCTACGGAAAGCTCTAAAACTTCAACACTTTCAACTTCAGATACTTTCATAATTTTGTTCTTGATCTCATCTGCTGAATCTTTCGTAACGAGGGTAACAGTAAACGATTGATCAAATTGTTCCGCTTCAAGCTTTTCAACAGGAGGATTGGATTTTATTACTTCTCCTATTTTTTCTAACACTTCAAAAATCATAAATACACGTGCTGCTTTTAACAAACAATCAGAGCGTAATGTAACAGTAACTTCGCAACTGCTAAAACCTTGTTCAAGTGATTGTTCCAAAATCGTTATTTCAAAGTCATCGTAATTAGATTTATACGGTAAATCGCTAACAGCAGTAGCTGGTTCTGCAGTTGCAGCTATTTCTTTCGTTGCAGTTGTTGGTTGAAGTGGCTCTCCGTTTTCAATTTGTTTTAATAATGATACGATTTCAGTAACATCTCTTTTTCCGTCTCCACCTTCTGCAATGGAATTGACCATCGCTTCTAAATGATCAACAGAAGCAAAAACAACATCTATTACCTCTTGCGTGACTGAAATTTTCCCATTACGAATAGCATCAAGCACATTTTCCATTTGATGAGTTAGATTTGCTAAATCTTCAAAACCCATGGTTGCAGACATACCTTTTAAAGTATGAGCAGAGCGAAACATTTCATTAACAATTGAAATATCATCAGGATTATTTTCCAACAACAATAATTGGTCATTACATGCTTGTAAATGTTCTCTACTTTCTTCTAAAAATATTTCCAAATATTGATTCATATCCATACCGTTTACACCCCTCGTTACATATATTTCATTATGGTAGAAGCTATATCATTTAGATGGACAACTTGATCAACATAACCTGTTTGAATGGCAGCTTTTGGCATACCAAATATAATGGATGATTCTTGCGATTCGGCTATTACGTTTGTATTCCCGCTTCTCTTTAATAGTTTTAAGCCTTGTGCACCATCTGAACCCATTCCGGTCATGACGACGGCAATTTTCGCATAGTCAATACATTGACGTGCGGATTCAAACAATACATCGACGGAAGGTCTATGGTTATTTCTTGGAGGAGTTGTATCGTCTATCTGTGCAACAAGACATCTTTCCATTTTTTTTAATTGAAGGTGAGATCCTCCTGGTGCAATATAAGCTGTGCCATTTTTCAAAATTTCCCCATCTTGTGCTTCTTTCACGGTTATTTCAGACAAATGATTCAGACGTTCAGCCAACGATTTTGTAAATCCTGGCGGCATATGCTGAACAATAAGTATTGGTGCTTCTATCGTAGACGGTATGTTTTGAAGTACTTGTTGTAATGCTCTCGGTCCTCCGGTAGAAGTCCCAATTAAAACGATTTTCTTTAACCGATTTTTTTTCATCGGGGTTATTTGATCATCGTTTCCAGATTTAGGTATGATGTTATGATCTCTTGTTATTGAATTTAGCTTCAAAGGATTGACATAACTAGCTTGGACCACTTTTTCAATTAGTTCTTTTTTCACTTTATGCAAATCTAGGGAAATAGCCCCAGAAGGTTTCAATAAAAAATCGACTGCACCATATTGCATCGAACGGATTGTATGGTCCGCTCCTTCTTTTGTCAAATTGGATAATATGACAACAGGTACCGGACATTCTTTCATGATGATTGCTAAGGCATCCAATCCATTCATCACTGGCATTTCAATATCCATCGTTACACAGTCAGGCTTAAGCTGCTTTATTTTATCTATTGCATCAACGCCATTTCGGGCCGTTCCAATTACTTCTAACCGATCATCTTCGGATAAAAAATCGCTAATCATTTTTCTCATGAATGCAGAGTCGTCAACAACTAACACTTTTTTTCTCATGATTCCCCTACCTTTTGAACAAAAGTCGACTTAACTTGTTGATAAAACTTCTATTTTTATTTAAAAGATTTATAGGTTCGCCTTTTAGAATATATTTCTCAGCAATTTCTCTTAGATGAAATGTTACTCTGCTTTTTGGTTTGTATATCGTAAAAGGGACTTGTCTCATTACTGCTTCCGATACAATAGGGTCATCAAATAGAAATCCTAACACTTCAGCTTTTTCATTCAAAAATCTATCCATCGTTTGAACCATTTTATTTAATGTTAAATGGGCTTCATTTTTATTTTTCATTCGATTCCCTACTAAATAATACGTTAACGGAGCACCTTGTAAATGCAAATACTTGACAGCAGAATATGCGTCCATAATCGATGTTGGCTCAGGTGTGATGATGACGAACACATCTTGTGTGCTTAATATAAATTTTATAGAAGTTTCACTCATCCCTGCACCCATATCGAAAAGGATATAATCATACTCTTTAGTTAGGATTTCTAACTCCTTTAAAAATTGATCAGCGATTTCATTGCTGATGGAAATAAAATGATTTAATCCTGATCCACCAGCAATAAACGAAATATTTTCTGGCCCTTTTTCAATGATGTGGTGAAGATTGATTTTTGATTCAAAAAAATGAGCTATCGTATATTTCGGGCTTTTCCCCATTAAAATATCAATACTTCCCATTCCAATATCCAAATCGAAAATTAATACTTTTTTCCCTAATTTAGATAGAGTAATAGCAAAGTTTAAAGTGAAATTTGATTTCCCTACTCCACCTTTGCCACTAATGATACTAATTGTTTTAGCTACATTCGGTTGATGCTTATTTAAGATTTTCTGACGTAATGCTTCTGCTTGATCACTCATAGCGATAATCACCAAACACATGTTTCATGACTAATTCTGGATTTGCTTCGACAATATCATCTGGTACATTTTGACCAACTGTTAAATAGGCAATTCCTTTTTGAAACTCCATAGGCATATTGATTAATGCTCCCCGGCAAGAAGTTTCATCTAGTTTCGTAAAAATGAGTTTTTGGATTGGAATCGTAGAAAATTTTTGATAAATCTCTTTCATATCGCTTTCTTTAGAAGTCAACGATAAAACTAAAAATGTCTCTAAATCTTTTTCAAAGTTTATGATCGTTTTTAACTCTTGAACATATTGTTCGTTTCGATAGTTTCTTCCTGCTGTATCAATAAATACCACATCAAAATTTTCATATTCTTTTGTTGCTTTCTCAAAATCATCGAGATTGTAACAAACGGAAACAGGAACGTTTAATATTTTGGCGTAAGTTTTTAATTGATCAATGGCACCGATTCTGTAAGTGTCCGTTGTAATAAAGGCGATCTTTTTTCCTTTATTCAATACTGCCTCAGCTGCCATTTTAGCAAGAGTCGTTGTTTTCCCTACCCCTGTTGGTCCAACGACATTTACAAATTTCTTCGAGTAACTGACTCCACCAAAAGATAACTTAGAAATTTTTCTTTTCAATGAGTCTTGGAGATGAGCAAACATCGATTCTTTTGTTACGTTTTTTCCATTTAAATAGTAGTATTCTAACGCATCTTGTGTTAGCCCATGAATAACCGATGGATTGATTCCTTGCTGGGTAAATGGCTTTAAACTTTCTTTAATGACGCTAGGATATTCATGATTAAAAAGTGATTCATTCGGTGATTGCTGTAAGATCATTTCTTTAAGTTTTTTTATTTCATTCACCAAATTTTCGTCTTGTTTCAACTCGACTAATTTCTTTTTGTCTTCAACATTTTTTTTCAAAGTGTCATAATTCATTTGTTTTTGTGGAGGTATTTTTTGATCAACTACAGCAATCACTTCAAAATTCTTTTTTTTAAATAGACCTAAAAATCCACCTTGATAAACAATTTTTGAATTTAAAATGACAGCATCAGGTCCTAGTTCAGAACGTATTTGTTTCATTGCCTCTGGCATCGATTTTGCAACATATTTTTTTACCTTCAATCTATATTCACCACCCCAACACTTTGGACTTCTACATTTGCTTCTAATTCGTTATACGATAAAATCGGTACTTGTGGAAAGTATCTTTCTGTTAATTGCCTTACGTACATCCGAATGGCTGGTGAACAAAGAATAATTGGTTGTTCTTCCATTAAAGACACTTGTTCAATGATGGCTGCCATATTTTCTAATATTTTTTGAGAATCTTGCGGATCAATCGATAAATAATTTCCATGTTCTGTTTGTTGAATACTATCGGCAATCAATTTTTCTATTTTTCCAGACAGGGTGATGACTTTAATGACTTCATCATTTTGTTTATATTGATTCGTAATTTGTTTAGCTAATGCCTGTCTTACATATTCAGTCAGTAAATCTGTATCCGTTGTATATTTTCCATAGTCGGCTAACGTTTCGAATATAATCGGTAAATTCCTGATAGACACTCTTTCTTTTAATAGTTTGGCTAACACTTTTTGAATATCGCCAATAGAAAGAGGATTTGGAGTTACTTCTTCAACTAATATTGGGTATGTTTCTTTTAAATGATCCACAAGCTGTTTCGTTTCTTGTCTACCTAATAACTCATGCGCATAGTTTTTAATAACTTCCGTAATATGAGTGGATACGACAGATGGTGGATCTACGACTGTATATCCCGACATTTCTGCTTGTTCCTTCATATCTTCAGTAATCCATTTAGCAGGGATACCAAATGAAGGTTCAATCGTATCGATTCCTTGAATCGAATCATCATCGACACCTGGACTCATCGATAAATAATGGTCTAACATCAGTTCGCCGCGAGCCACTTCATTTCCTTTAATTTTTAAGCGATATTCATTCGGTTGAAGCTGAATATTATCACGAATTCGTACGACCGGAATCACCAATCCTAATTCCACGGCTAACTGTCTACGAATCATGACGATTCGGTCTAATAAATCTCCCCCTTGATTAGCATCTGCCAGTGGGATTAATCCATACCCAAATTCAAACTCAATAGGGTCAATATTTAATAAATTAACAACCGATTCTGGGCTTCGCATTTCATCCGTTGCGACTTCTTCTTCCACTTCTTGCAATTCTAATTCATCTTGTTTGTTATTTTTCGTTAGCATCCATCCACCAAGAGCAAGAACTCCAGCAATCGGCATTGTTAATAAATCAGAAATAGGTGTTAATAAACCTAATAAAAATATAGTTCCTCCTGCCACATATAACATATACGGATAGGAAAATAGCTGGGATGTAATGTCTTTACCTATATTTCCATCGGATGCTGCACGAGTGACGACAATCCCGGTTGCAGTTGAAATGAGCAAGGCAGGTATTTGACTAACAATCCCATCACCGACGGTTAATAGTGAATAATGATTAGCAGCATCTCCCATACTCATTCCTTGTTGCATCATTCCGATAACCATACCAAAAATTAAGTTAATAAACACGATAATAATTCCGGCAATCGCATCCCCTTTAACGAATTTACTTGCTCCGTCCATTGCCCCATAAAAATCAGCTTCACGACTTACTTTTTCTCGTCTTTCTCTCGCCTCTTGTTCAGATATGATACCTGCATTTAAATCTGCATCAATACTCATTTGTTTCCCTGGCATCGCATCTAATGTAAATCGAGCTGCAACTTCCGATACCCTTTCAGCCCCTTTTGTAATAACGACAAACTGAATAATAACGAGAATGAAAAAGACGACTAATCCTACTATGACATTTCCACCAACGACAAAAGTTCCAAATGTTTCAACAACGCCCCCAGCGTCACCTTTGCTTAAAATCGACCTCGTTGTGGAAACATTCAGACCGAGGCGGAAAAGTGTCAATAGTAATAGTAATGATGGGAAAATAGAGAACTGTAGCGGTTCTCTCATGTTCATTGAAGTCAGCAAAACAAGCAATGCCAACGAAATATTAATAATTATTAATATACTTAACATCCATGGTGCAAATGGTATGATGAGCATCGCTACTATTAATACTACACTTAATAAAACTGACAAATCTTTTGCTGACATGTTGGTTCTCTCCTAGTTAACGGATTTCTAAATTTTTTGTTTAATTCGATATACATAAGCTAATATTTCAGCTACTGCTTTGAAAAACTCATCGGGGATTGCCTCTCCGATTTCCACTTGGTCGTGTAATGCTCTTGCTAAAGGTCTATTTTCAACCATGACAATATCATTTTCTTTTCCAATTAACTTGATTTTTTGAGCAACAAAGTCGACACCTTTAGCTACAACATACGGAGCATCCATTTTGTTCTCATCGTATTTTAAGGCAACAGCATAATGAGTCGGGTTCGTAATGATTACATCGGCATTAGGCACTTCTTGCATCATCCGTCTCATCGCCATTTCTCTTTGCCGTTGTTTAATTCTAGAACGAATCAGTGGATCCCCTTCAGTATTTTTGTATTCATCTTTAATATCTTGTTTGGACATTCGAATATTTTTTTCAAAATCATATTTTTGGTACATGTAATCTAATATACTTAAAAACAACAAAGCTACTGTTGCATAAAGACCCATCTGGATCGTTAATTTTGAGATGGTGAAAAACGAAACTTCCACTTTTTTATTGATTAACATTAAAATATCGTCCAAGTGAAACCATAAAAATAGAAAAGTAACAGTTCCAACAAAAACAATTTTTAATAGAGATTTAAACAATTCCACTAAAGCACGGATAGAAAAAATTCGTTTAAATCCTTTGATTGGATCTATTTTCTCAAGTTTCATTTTCAATGGTTCGGTTGAAAACAAAAAGCCAATTTGAATATAGTTTGAAAAGATGGCAGCTACTAAAGCTATGATCATTACCGGACCTATAATGAACATGATTTCTTGAAATAGGCGCTTTATAATGATTAATAAACTCTTTTCAGAAACTTCCATTAAGAGAAATGTTTGAAACGATTCACGGAGAATGGAGAGCAATCCATCGAGTAAATAAGGTCCTAACATAAACAAGGATAAAAAGACGAATAAGAAAATAATAGCACTGTTTACATCTTGACTTTTTGCGGTTTGCCCTTTTTTTCTTGTTTCTTGTCTCTTTTTCGGTGTAGCTTTCTCTGTTTTCTCTCCGGCGAAAAACTGTAAATCTAGTTTTAATATCATTAACTACACCCCAACAATCTCCATGAATGCTCTCATTGAACGCAAGATTAAATCAAACAATTCTCCTACGGTATAAATCATTACGCCAATAACAACAAATAAAACGAGAAAACTCACCATAATCTTTAACGGTAAGCCAACGACAAATACATTTAATTGTGGTACCGTTCTAGCAACGATTCCAAGTGCTAAATCGACTAAAAATAAACAAGCAACAACTGGAATCGATAGTTGGAAAGCAATGACAAACATCTGGCTAAATAGTTTCAATATGAATTGAACCATATTTTCACTATGAAAATGGATAAAAACTTGGTCCAACGGAATGAATTGATAACTATAGTAAATGCCATCTAGTAAAAGATGATGACCATTAACCGATAATAAAAATAGAAAGGCAAACATATATAAATATTGTCCTATAATAGGGCTTTGTGCGCCGGTTTGTGGGTCCATAACATTCGCAATCGCAAAGCCCATTTGAAAATCAATAAATCCACCTGCAATTTGAACAGCCGATAGAATTAAATAACCAATAAACCCTAAAATGATTCCTACCATTGCTTCTTTCAAAATAAGTATGTAATACAAATGATCGATTGGTATTGGTTCTGAATCAACAACGAAAAACATCGTCAACGCAAGAAAAAATGCGATTCCTATTTTAAACATTGCTGGCACAGTACGATAGGAAAAAATCGGTACCGTCAAGAAAAAGGATGCTACTCGAACGAATATGAGTAAAAATACTGAAAATGCAGGAAGAATATCTACCATTTATATCAACCTACAAATCTCGTTAAGTTGGAAAAAATCTCCGTTGCATAACTCACCATTTGCCCAATCATCCATGGAGCAAAAAATACAACTCCCACTAATACGGCAATAATTTTCGGAATAAATGCCAGTGTCTGCTCTTGAATTTGTGTTGTAGCTTGAAAAATACTGACAATTAATCCGACGACAAGGGCCAAAATTAAAAGTGGACCAGCAATAAATAAGATCATCATAATTCCTTGTTCAGCGATTGAGATAACATCTTCAGGAGTCATCAATTATTCACCTGCTTTACGGAAAGCTTTGTAGTAACGATTTGATTACTAAATACCAACCATCTACTAAGACAAATAACAATATTTTAAACGGTAGGGAAATCATTACTGGTGGCAACATCATCATCCCCATAGACATGAGGACACTTGCAACCACCATATCAATAACTAAAAATGGAATAAAAATCATAAATCCAATTTGAAAAGCAGTTTTTAATTCACTTATGGCAAAAGCAGGGACTAATGCCGTCAGTGGAATATCTTCAATCGACTCAGGCGCATCTGCTTTTGAATAATCTAAAAATAATGCTAAATCTTTTTGTCTTGTATGTTTACTCATAAATTCTTTAAATGGAACACTCGCCCGATCGTAAGCCTCTTCTAAATTTATTTCATTATTAAATAATGGTTTTAAAGCTTGATCATTGACTTCTTTAAACGTAGGTGCCATGATAAAAAACGTTAAAAACAACGCAATGCCGATTAATACTTGATTCGGTGGCATTTGTTGAGTTGCAAGACCTGATCGCACAAATGATAAAACTATTACAATTCTAGTAAAAGAAGTTAATAAAATTAATATACTTGGTGCCAACGAAAGAACCGTTAATAGAAGAAGAAGTTTAACAGATGTCGAAACATTTTCCGGTGAACTGCTATTAAAGAACTCCATAAATTCATTCATCGTTCTTGTTTTCCCTTCTTCTCGATTTCATCATATAGTTCTTTTCTCCTTTTCGACATGTCGGTCAATTGCTTTTGAAACAATTGTTTAAATTTCGTTGGCTCGTCTTTTTTGGTCGATTGCATTTCTTTTATATTGGAGAAAATGGATAGAAAAATATCTTTCTTGTTCGTTTGCTCAAATTGTTCTTGGACCTTAGTTAACATCGTTTTCACTTCAACCGGATCGGTAATTTCTGATAATAACTGTACATTTTCACCTACACCGATCACTAAAATCTTTTCACCTACGCGAACTAATTGAACAGATTTATTTCCTCCAAGTTGAGTACCACCTAGATTTTCTAATAGTTTCGTCGATTGATAGTTCCGACTCTTTTTTTGAATCCACTTCAATAGAAAATATAATAGGGCAACGACAAAAACTAAAGCGAATACGGTTCGAACGATATCGAGAAAAGTGACACCTACTTGAGAATCCGACTCATTTGCCGTTGCATCTATATTTTGCTTTTCTTTTTGCTCACTAACTTCGGATTGGTTATTATTCAATTCTTTTTTTTTGAAATATTCTTCAACACTATCGTTTTCAGAATTAGCAAAAGCTTTATGCGTTCCTTCAATTAAGAAAAACACACCGATGAAACAAATGAATAAGAAAAATATTCGTAGATGTTTTTGAAGCAATGTATTTGCCACCTTCTTAATTACCCAAGAATTTTTTTGATAGCTTCAATAACTCGGTCTGCTTGGAACGGTTTAACGATAAAATCTTTTGCTCCCGCTTGAATGGCATCGATTACCATCGCTTGTTGTCCCATTGCAGAACACATGATTACTTTTGCTTCTGGATCTATACTTCTTATATCTTTCAACGCTGAAATTCCGTCTTTTTCCGGCATTGTAATATCCAATGTAACTAAATCTGGTTTTAATTCTTTAAATTTCTCTACTGCTTGGAATCCATCAGCTGCTTCTCCGACTACTTCATAACCGTTTTTTACTAATATGTCTTTAATCATCATTCTCATGAAAGCTGCATCGTCTACGATTAAGATTCTTTGTGCCATAGTATTCCCTCCGTAAGATTATTTAAGTTTTTTTAGACGATCTTTTTGACTGACAATATCCGTCACACGTACGCCAAAGTTTTCTTCGATGACTACTACTTCACCTTTAGCAATAAGACGATTATTTACTAAAATGTCAACCGGTTCACCTGCTAATTTATCAAGTTCAACAATTGAACCGGAAGATAATTCAAGTATTTCTTTAACAGAACGTTTTGTTTTCCCAAGTTCAACCGTTACTTGTAAAGGAATATCTAAAAGTATATCTAAATTTTTCGTATCGGTTTCACTTTGAACTGGTACTTGTTCAAAATTAGAAAATACGGCTGGTTGCACGTTTGTTTGAGCTGAACGATTTACATTCACAGTAGTTTTTGCTTGCGATCCCGTTGGATTCATCATTGGTTCTTGTTTTAATAAAGGAGATTCAACTTGCGATTCTTTTGATTCGTAAATTGGTGTTTCCTCCTTTTTATAAGCATCAACGCTTTCCATATTTTGTTCTTGACTCGGATTCATTAATTCTTCTACTAATTTTTTAGCAAAATCTAATGGTAAAACTTGCATAATGGTAGAATCAATTAACTCTCCTATTTTTAAACGGAAAGAGACTTTTACTAATATATCTTCCGGAGGAAATGTTTCCTTTCCTTGTCCTTCCGGGAGAAACAGAAAATCAATGCTAGGAGGAGATATATCTACCCTTTTATGAAATATGGTTGACATTGATGTAGCGGCTGAACCCATCATTTGATTCATCGCTTCTTGAACTGCGCTTAATTGAATTTCACCAATTTCTCCACTAGCATGTCCATTACCACCTAACATTAAGTCCGCAATAATAGCAGCGTCAGATTCTTGAATAATTAATACATTTATTCCGCTAAACCCTTGCGTATACTCTACTTGCACTACAACATAAGGTTGTGGAAATTCTTCCGCAAGTTTATTCTTAAACACTACCGACACGTTCGGTGTTGTAATTTCTACCTTTTGATTTAGTAATTGAGAAAGTGCCGTTGCAGAACTACCGAAAGAAATATTCCCAATCTCTCCAATTGCGTCCTGTTCCATTGCTGTTAAATAATCTGAAGTATTTAAATTTTCTTGATTGGCATCGTTCTCTTGAGAATCACCATTTAATAATGCATCGATCTCATCTTGAGAGAGCAATCCATCATTTCTCATTTGTGTCTCCCTCCTTGTAAGCTTCTAAAATTTGAAATGCTTTTTTCTTATTAATTATTCCAGGCTGTGCCAAAAACTTTGGAATACCACCAATTTTTACGACAATTGGTTTGTCTATTTTACTGTCAAGTTCAATCACATCTCCTATATCAAGTGATAAAAATTCTTCTATAGTAATGGTGGATTTTCCTAATTCTGCAACGATTGGTATAATAGCTTTTTTTACTCTGTTTTCTAATGCATTTACTTCTTCTTGTTTTGGCTCTTTCTTTTCTGTTTGCATCCAATAATGAACGGATAATCGTGGTAAGATCGGTTCTAACGCTACATGAGGTAAGCATATATTGATCATTCCACTTGTTTCACCTATTAGAGCATTTAAGGAGATGACTACAACCGTCTCATTTGGTGAGACCATTTGTAAAAATTGTGGGTTCACCTCAAAATCCGAATAAATGGGATCAATCTCTGCAATGTTAGACCACGCATCTTTCATATGTTCAAACGCTTTTTCAAACATATTCGACATAATCGTTGTTTCAATTTCTGTTAAACTATCAATTTTATTAAAACTCATTCCCCTTCCGCCTAATACGCGGTCGAGCATCGCATACGCTATGTTCGGATTCACTTCTATCAAAATCCTACCTGACAGTGGTGCCATCTCATAGACATTTAATATCGTCATTTTAGGGATCGAACGTATAAACTCTTCATAAGGAAGTTGATCAGCTGATGCAACAGATATTTGTACATACGTTCTTAATTGTGCTGAAAAATAAGTTGTTAATAATCTCGCTAAATTTTCGTGTATCCTCGTTAAACTGCGAATTTGATCTTTGGAGAAACGAAGGGCTCTCTTAAAATCATAAACTTTTACCTTTTTTTCCGTCGTTTCTTTCTTTAATTCATCTGCATTCATTTCTCCTGTGGATAACGCGGACAACAACGCATCTATTTCACTTTGTGAAAGTATTTCTGCTGTCAAGGTTGTCACCTCCGTTTCATGTAAACTATATTTTTTTATTGGAGGATACTAGATGTAATATAAACTTGTACAACTTTCCCATTTTCTAACATATCATTTAGTTTTGACTTAATAACCTCTTCTAAATTTGTTTTTCCTTCAGCACCTTGGAGATCTTCCGGATTTAATCCTGATAAATGTTTAATTATGATGTTTTTCACTTGAAAATCTCTCTTTTCAATCTCTTTTTTAGCATTTGAACTATTTGCTTGAATTTTAAAAGAGATGCGTATAAAATCATTATTCTTAATATTCGTTGTTATTTCTTCAATATCGACAGAATGATCAAGAATATCGTCAATGGAAGGTTCACTTTTTTCATTACCGGATACATTTAAAATTGTAAAATATAATATCCCGCCTGCGATAATAATAGAAGAAAGAATTGTTAACATAATAACCATTAATTTATTCATCAGTATCGCCTCCCATCTGACGTAATGATACTAATCCAATTTTTTGGTAGTAGTTATTTACTAATTGGATAACTGATTCTTCTTTTTCTTTTACGACATATTTTTTTCCATTGGTTAAGGTAATGGTCGTATCTGGAAAAGCTTCAATTGTTTCGATAAATAATGCATTAAGTGTGAATGTCGTTCCATTTAGTCTAGTTAATGTAATCAATTTGAATCAGTGGGCTTAAACTAGGCGTTTAAGCCCCTACCTCCCTTGCTATAAACTTATCGTTTTAAGTTCACAAGTTCTTGAAGGATTTCGTCAGAAGTAGTAATGATTCTCGTATTAGCCTGAAACCCGCGTTGAGCAACAATCATCTCTGTAAATTCTTCTGATAAATCAACGTTTGACATTTCTAACGCACCGGAGGCAATGACTCCGCGTCCCTCTCCAGGCATTCCGATATTTGCTGTTCCAGAGTTAATAGATTCTTGGAATAAGTTATTGCCTGCTTTTGATAATCCAGATGGGTTACTAAATTTTGCAATAGCAAGCGTTCCAATTTGTCTAACTAATCCATTGGAATAGATTCCGTTAATTTCCCCTTGAGCACCAATATTGAAACTCTCGAGCATACCTTCCACATTTCCATCTGGGACTAAAATTGCTGATGATGAACCAGGATTATGAGTTAAACCGTTAAAATTTAATGTAATATTCATCGCAGTTCCAACTTGTGGAGTAAGCGTAATATTTTGAGTTCCAGCTGGATCTATCAATTGACCATTTGCGTCAAATTCCAATTCTATAACAACTTCAGGATCTCCTGACATTGTTAATTCCCACATTGTAGCAGAAGTTTTTGTAAAAGTAACATCAACTCGATGAGCGTTTCCATTTTCATCAATAACTTCTATTTGCTGATCGTAAATTGTACCCACTGTTGCCTGACTGGATAAATTTTCGGAAATATCAATATTAGTTGTAGCAATCGCAGGTAGTACTGCATTGACATTGACTACAACATCTCCTAAAACACCATTTTGATCATAGGCTTGTACTTTCAATCCATCACTGTTTACTAACGTTCCGAAATTATCTAAATAGAAGTTACCAGCTCTTGTATAATAGTTTGCGTTTCCTTGACGAACAATAAAGTAGCCATCCCCATCAATCGCTAAATCTAAAGAGCGACCAGTTGTTTGTAAACTTGATTGCGTATGAATAGTATCAATGGAAGCTAATGTGGCACCTAATCCTACTTGAGTAGGGTTTTTACCTCCACGGTTGGCAGTTGCCGCACTTGCCCCTGCAATTGTTTGATTCATAGTATCTTTAAAAGTCACTCTTCCTTTTTTAAACCCATATGTATTGACATTTGCAATATTGTTTCCAATAACATCTAATTTTGTTTGAAAGTTTTTCAACCCGCTAATACCGGAATACATTGAACGAAGCATACATTCATTCTCCTTTCATTTTTATTGGCTGCTTCTGTCGTTCCACAGCCAGGCCCCCTTTTAAAAGGTCCAGCCTTTATGAGTCAATAATGATTGTCCCATCAATGTTCGTAAAAATTTGAGAACTGGCTTCATTTCGATCCATGGCTGTAATGACGGTCTGGTTTTTTGCACTAACTATAAGAGCAGCATTATTTAATAACACTAGTGATTCTTTAACTCCCATTTGTTTTGCTTCTTTAATCTTTTCTCCGATGACTTCCCAATCATTTTGAGTAATATGAATATTTCTTTGCATTAATCTCAGTTTCGCATGCTTGCTAACCGTTAATTCACAATTTGGTTTAGCTATAGCAGCTTTAAAATGTTCCTTAAACGACGGTTTTGTAGTTGTCGCAAGGATTTTTGGTTGTTTTACCGGATAAGGAGTCCTTTGTATGCCAATGGCATTAGGTGGAATGAACATCTTGTTCGTATCCATTCATCACCCTCCTTATGTGATTTCTATTTTTGTGATATCTGAGGAGGTTATTTTTGATTGTTGTTCATCGTCTAGGTGATAAAGAATTTTTCCGTCTTTCCAAGATACAGCTATAACGATGCTTGTAGCCTCCTCGTTATTTTTATTTAACCATGTAACCTTCTTTCCTATTAAATGAGCGGCATCTTGTAATGATGCTTGAGATGAAGAAGGTTCATGAACTTCAGAAATATTTTCAGGATAAAGTTTTGTTCCATCTTTTAAAATAAACACAACATTTTGATCGATATATTGAATCGATTGAATAGTACCCTTGCCGGTTTTTATGATTGGTTCGGAATTTCCTTTTGAATACTCAATCGCGTGCCAAGTGACGTCTTTTCCAACAAATTGCTGAAAGGAAATCAATTGATTTTGCCATTGAGATTCAATAAATTTATTAAAGGTTTGATTTAAATTTTGCATTTGCTCTAGTGATGAAAATGATGCCATTTGTGCAATAAATTCTTTATCTTCCATTGGATTTAATGGATCTTGATTTTGTAATTGGGTCATTAAAATTTTTAAAAATGCATCTTTACCTAAATCGTTAGAAGGAGTAGTTCTGTTCCCTAAATTTACTTTTGAATAGAGCAATGATGGGTCAATGGTATTATTCATGGTATCACCTAAACTTCATAGTTTAATAAAGCTTCTTGTAAAGATTCAACGAACTCATTGTCTGTTTCATCGTTTGAATGGGTATTTTCATTCGAACGATCGTCCTTAGAAGAATGAAAATGTTGATTTTGCTGTTCAAACCTTTCCTGCTGTTGATAAATTTGATTCGATACTTCTAGTCTCTCAATTTGAATATTTTGTTGGGCAAATGCTTGTTTTAAAATGTGCAATTGAGATTCTATTAATTCTTTTGCCATTGATGATGAAGCAAGCATACGAGCAGTTAGTCCATGTTGATCTCGAATTAATTCAATTTTTAATGTTCCTAAATGAGCTGGATGTAGCTGTAAGTTCATTGTTTGAATATTACCTGAACGTAAAAATGTTGCTTTTTGCAAAATCGATTCAAATTGTTTCATTAATTGTTCAGAAGACACTGGTCGTTGTTGTTCCGAAAGTAAAACTAATTGTTCTACTTTATTCATATTTGGCAATGATATTGCCGTAGGAGTCAATTCAAGTGTACTTCCTTGAGTTTTATTAAGTTGAATTTTATAATATGGTGGATGAATCATTACATTTTCTACTGTTTTTGTGTTTGGACGATTCAAGATCGTTTGAAAAGTTGTTTGATTAGCAGATTTTTTTTGCTCCAATTGACGATTAAGTATTTCTTTTAATGATTGTAATTGTTCCTTTAAAGTTTGCCCCATTTGTTGTTGGTAGGCAGATACATCTTTATTAGCTAAAACATGGTCGAGATATTTAGCCACCTGTAAAATGTTTCGCAAATCCACTTCAGAAGCATTTGTTAGTATAGTTTGAAATTGTGATCGAAAAAGCTCTATAAAAGAAAGGAAATATTCTTCCATTCCTTGCATATCCCCTGATTCCAATTTCAATAACCATTCTTCCAACCGTTGTAAATTCATTTCCTCCATAGAGGAAACTTGTTCCAATATGTTTCGGATACTTGATTGTATATCTTCCAAAGAAAGATTTGCTAATTGAGTTGCCAATTCAAACGGTTCACCAAATAGAAATTGGATATCAGTATTGTCAATAGGGAAATTTAATATTTCTAGCAAATTATGCATCGATTGTGTTGAGTCTTCATTTATCAATGACTCTTCCATATTTGTCTCCAAACTTTTTAAATTGGATAGTAAGCTTGAGAAATTTTCATTATTTTTCACATTCGGGATTGTATTTTTCCCTTTATTTAAACTAATTTCATTTAAGGATAGTTGTACCGCTCCTAGTTTCACATTTTCACCTCCTTTCAAGTTTTGAATTTTTATTCATTTGCTAATAATGATGTAAATTTGGCTGCATCTTCCGGTGGCATTTTTTCCAACACAGCTGCTAATGTGTTAGCTTTTAAATTTGATAATATTTGAAGAGCCTTTTCATCTTCCATTTCCACTAGAATTGCTGCTGCTTTTTTGGAGGACATCGATTCATACGTTTTAACAATTTCCTTTAATTCAAGGTTTCGGTTCTCATTCTTCAGTTCTAATTCTTCCAATTGGCTTATTAATCTTTCATTTTCTAACATTAGCTCTTGAATCTCGTCCTCTTTTTCTTTTAGTTTGTTTTCAACCAATTTTATATAAGCTTCTTGGTTTTTAAGATCGCTTTGTAGTTCACCATAACGTTTTTTATAATCAGGTTCACTACTTTTCCCTTCTTTATCATCGGAGTCAATGAAAGAAGAAACGACTGGAATTTTTTCTCCTATGTTTTTCATTCCCTCAAAAACATTAATTCCTGAAACGGATAAAACAATAAGAACAACAGTAATTGCAAAAAAAAGGGGAATGATAAAAACAAATAATATCCATTGAAAAGGGCTATATTTTTTTTCACTTTGAACATTTTCTCTATTCATACACTCACCTAATTTCCCCTATTTGCCAATTGAAGCATCGTTAATTCATCCAACCATTTGCTCTCAAGTTTATCCATTTCATAGTTGAAGTTGGCAAAATCTTTTTCTTTCATTTTTTCAAATTTTTTAACTTCTATATTTTTATCCAACAATTTTTGCTCTTCATATTGCATTTTCATTCTAGCTTTCATGACTTTTTCTTGTTGTAATTGAATTTGTTTCATTAAATTAGCTAAAAAATATTGATGATGTCGAATCATTTGAACACTTATTCCTTTTTGTAATTCGTTACGTTGAATCTCTTCCAACTCTTCTTTCTTTTTTAATAGATGGTACAGCTTTGTTGCTTCATTTTCGAAAGTATTTAATGATTGTTCAAATTTAAGCTTTGCTTCTTCTTTTTCTTGCTCTTTTATCGTTAACACTTTCTGAAATTTAAACTGATATGTCATATTAATCACCAGCTTCTGAAAGTTGAATGAGAGATTCGATGCTTTCTTTCATAGATATTTTTTCATCCACTTTTTGTTTAATAAATTGAATAATTTTTGGATACATTTGAATCGCTTCATCTATATCTCTTGAAGATCCCTTTTTATATGCGCCAATATTGATGAGATCTTCCGACTGAATATAAGTGTTTAGCCACCCTCTAATTTTTTCTGATGCTGCTAAATGTTTTTCTGTTGATAAATGGTTAGCTAAACGACTAATGCTCTTTAACACGTTAATGGCTGGATATTGCCCTTTATTTGCCAACGAACGATCAAGTACAATATGTCCATCTAATATACCTCTTACCGCATCGGCAATCGGTTCATTCATGTCATCACCGTCAACTAAAACTGTGTAAAAAGCAGTTATCGTACCTTTATCATTTGTTCCTGTACGTTCTAACAGTTTTGGCAACAGTGCAAATACGCTTGGTGTATATCCTTTTGTTGCTGGTGGTTCTCCTACAGCAAGTCCCACCTCTCTTTGTGCCATGGCAAACCGAGTAACAGAATCCATCATAAGCATGACATTTAAACCACGATCACGAAAATATTCGGCTATAGCAGTAGCGGTATACGCTCCTTTAATTCTCATTAATGCCGGCTGATCAGAGGTTGCAGCGACAATAATTGATCGTTTCAGTCCCTCTTCACCTAAGTCTCGTTCGATAAATTCACGAACTTCACGACCCCGCTCTCCAATTAACGCAATTACGTTTATATCGGCTTCTGTATTTTTTGCAATCATTCCAAGCAAAGTACTTTTCCCTACTCCACTTCCCGCAAAAATCCCTACCCTTTGTCCTTTACCGATCGTTAACATACTATCGATCACTTTTACTCCTACTTGTAGTGGTTCTTGGATTGGCGGCCTTTGTAAAGGATTCGGTGGTTCTTGTTCGGTTGGATATACAGACAATGTTCTTGGAAGTACGGAATCATCTAACGGTTGCCCTAAAGAATTGAGCACTTTTCCGATGAGAGCCGAACCAACCTTTATTTGCAATGGTTTTGAAGTACTTTCTACCAGACACCCAGGTCCTATATCAGAAATCGATGAATAAGGCATTAAGATGACCGCATCACCATTAAATCCTACGACTTCAGCCATGATTTTCTTTGACATTTGATGACTTAGATATATGTAGCATACATCACCAATGGAACTTGTTGGTCCTTGTGATTCAATCATGATGCCAACGACTCGTTTCACGCGTCCAAATCGTTTATATGTATCAATTTCATCCATTTGTGAAAAAATATCTGTTATTTCCATTAGTGTTCACCTTAAATTTTTTCAAGTAATGTTTGTTTCAACATTTCCAATTGACTGTCAATGGAAGCATCAATCCTGCCACCTTCTGTTTCGATAACGCATGAAGTTGGCGTTACTTGATCATCTGGATAAATGTACAATTCTATTTCTCTCGGAAATAAAGATAACAATTCATCTTTTTGCGAAACGATAAAACTATAATGACTAGGATGTACGATAATTTGTATTTCTCTATAGTCTCTAGCTTCTTTGAGAACTTTTTTTACTACGTTTTTCATATAAGAAGGGTCATTTTCTATTTCTCTATTAATAATTTTCTCGGCAGCCTTCATAGCAATAAGCAAGATTGTTTGCTCCGAAGACTCAATTTTCGCTCGATAGTCGTTTTTTGCGGTATCTACAACAGATTTTGCTAGTTCTATCTGCTCTTTTACACTTTCAAATCCTGTTCTTTCGCCTTGAGAATACCCTTCTTGATAACCTTGCTTAAACGCTTCTTCTTTTAGTTTTTCACACTCAGTTTTCCAGTTTTCTTTCTCTATTTGAATTTGTTGTCTAATTTCCTCTGCTTGATTTCGTGCTTCTTCTAATAATTGTGAAGCTTTTAATTTTGCATCTTCGATCAACTGTATAGGGTACAAAGGAACACCGTGATCGTTATTGTCTTTTTCATCTTTTTTATTTATTTCGATCATTTTTATTGAAATGATTTTTCCTTTGGACAACTCAGCTTGAGATGACTTAATGAATTTAGACAATGATGTCATCACCTCCACCGCGAGCAATGACAATTTCTCCAGCCTCTTCTAATCTTCTAATCACAGATACAATTCTAGTTTGTGCTTCCTCAACATCACGCAATCGTACTGGCCCCATAATCTCCATTTCTTCTTTGAAATTATCAGCCATACGTTTTGACATGTTTCGGAAAATAACTTCTTTCACTTCATCGCTAGCAACTTTTAATGCCAACAATAGATCATCATTGTCACAGTCACGGATGACATATTGAATCGCACGGTTATCAAGAGTAACAATATCTTCGAATACGAACATCCGCTTTTTAATTTCTTCAGCCAACTCAGGATCTTGAATTGCCAAAGATTCCAAAATTGTTCGTTCAGTTGCTCGGTCTACACCGTTAAGCACATCTACAACAGCTTCAATTCCACCCGTTTGCGTATAATCTTGCGTGAAAGTCGATGATAATTTTTGTTCTAGAATTTGCTCGACTTCGTTAATAATCTCTGGCGATGTTCGATCCATTGTAGCAATCCTTCTAGCTACTTCCGCTTGCATTTCCTGTGGCAGTTCAGATAAAATTTGTCCTGCTTGGTTTGGATCTAAATAAGATAGAACAAGGGCAATTGTTTGCGGATGCTCATTTTGAATAAAGTTCAAAATTTGATTCGGATCTGCCTTCCTTGCAAAATCAAACGGTTTAACTTGTAAAGCTGATGTTAGACGATTGATAATGACAGAAGCTCGATCTTCTCCTAATGCTTTTTCAAGAAGCATTTTTGCATAACCAATTCCACCTTGAGAAATGTAGTCTTGTGCTAGAGCAAGTTCATGAAATTCTTCGATGATTTCTTCCTTTTTGGCGGAATCAACTTTTTTTATACTTGAAATTTCTAATGTTAATTTTTCTATTTCTTCTTCGGTTAAGTATTTATATATTGACGCTGACACATCAGGACCTAGAGCAATGAGAAGGATTGCCGCTTTTTGCTTGCCTGTTAGGTCTCTTTCTTTTCTAGCAACCATAATTCTATTGTCCTCCTAATCTTGTGCAAGCCAAGTTCTAATAAGTTTAGCAAATTCTTCTGGCTTTTCTTTTGCCATCTTTTCTAATTGTCTTCTTCGTACTTTATCCTCGGTTTCTTTTTCTTCATTTACATCAGGAATGTCAAATACTTCTTCCGATTCAATTACTTCTTCCATCATCTCTTCCTCTTTAGTTTTTCTAGATCGAAGGAATAAAACTAGCAATAAGATGATGGCTAATATTAAAGCAGCACCGACAATGTATACCCACCATGGGATCGATGTATTTTTACTATTTGCTTGATCAAATAAAGACTTCCCATTTAATTGGTGAACAGAAACTGCTATTTTATCTTTAATATCTTCATCTGTTAATGGATCTGTGTAACTTTTATCGATCGTTGTTCTGACTATTGTACTTAATATTTTGGTAATATCTTCTACTGTTTGTGCAGATAATGAATTCGGATCTTTCGCATTTGGTGGTTCTACCATTACTTGAATGCCTAAATCTCTAATTTTATATGGACTTTCAATAATTTCTTTTTGTACTCTACTTACTTCGTTATTGATTGTTTCTTCAATTCGTTCGTATTCACCATCCCCATTAGTACCTTCTAAATAAGATGTACCTAATGAGTCAGCAGGATCTTCACTTTGAGGAACTCCACCTACGGTCGCCCCGCTCCCAGTATAAGTTTCAGTAATCCGTTGAGCGCTAATTGCTATACCTTCCATATTCTCTTCGTCAACTGGTAGAACAATATTTTCATCTCGTCTTTCTTGAGTAAAATCCAGGTCAGCTGTTACAGAAACAACAACTTTATCATGACCCATAAGCATTCCTAACATATTTTGCACTTGGCGCTGCAAGTCTTTCTCTATTTCTTTTTTAAATGCAAGCTGTGTTGCAAGTTGATTTCCAGATGAATAATTATCAGTATTTTCTAGGTCGAAATATTCAAAATTTTGATTCATGATGACGATATTATCAGTAGGAAGGTTTGGAACACTTTTTGAAACTAAATGATATAATGCTTTAATTTGTTTTTCTTCGAAGTGATATCCAGGTTTTGTATTTAAAACAATTGATGCTGATGCTTCTTGTTTTTGATCAGAAACAAATATTCCTTGTTCAGGTATAGATATCATCACTTTCGCATCTTTAATTCCATCGATGCCTTTTATTAAATTTGCGATTTCTGTTTGCATAGCATCGATTTTCATTACGTTAAATTCATTGTCAGTCATTCCGATTCCAGAATTTTGTGCAAAAAAGGAATAATCGATATTTCCTGATTGTGGAAGCCCTTCAGCTGCCAATTCAACTAACAAAGTCTCTACTTCACTTTCAGGTACTTTGATGGTTGTTCCACCATTGGTAATTTCCGACTTAATTCCTCTGGAATCCAGGCTTTCTTTAATGCTTCCTGTTTCAGTAGGTGTTAAGTCACTATATAGTGGAACCATTTTAGGACTGGAAAAAAAGATTGATAAAGTAATAATCAGAATAATGAAAACGAAAACGGACCCGATGAATATTCCTTTTTGCTTTTTACTTCTATCTGACCAAAACGTTTTTATTTTTTCTGTTAGATTTTGTAACGTGCCATTCATTCTAGTCCTCCGCTATCTACTTATTAACATTAATTTGCTGAAAAAAGATTAAATTTGCATTCTCATTACTTCTTGGTATGCTTCAATGACTTTATTTCTAATTTCAATCGTTGTCTGTAAACTGATAGAAGCTTTTTGGGCTGCAATCATCACTTGGTGTAAATCTATATTTTCACCTTTTACTAATTTCTCAGTCATTAAATCTGATTGATTTTGTAATTCATTTACACTGTTTAATGATTTTTTTAAAAACGTTGCAAACGATTGTTGAGCTTCATTTGGAGTAACTTTAAGTTTGTTTGTTGTTGTTCCATTTGTTAATATTGGGGATTTATTAACTAATGGCAAAGTCAATCCTTCCATTTGATTCAACTCCTAAATTATTTTCCTATTTCTAATGCTTTCATAAGTAAACCTTTTGACGCATTGAATACCGTAACATTTGCTTCATAAGAACGAGTAGCACTGATTAAATCGACCATCTCTTTTAATGGATCAACGTTCGGCATAGCAACATAACCTTCGTCATTGGCATCTGGGTGCTCAGGATCATAAACCATTTTAAAAGGAGTTCGATCTTCTACAATTCTAGAAACCTTCACACCGCCTGTCCCTTGGTGATCATTCATCGCTCTTTGTAACATATTGGAGAAGGACGTTCCGTTCGGTTGCATAACAACCATTTTTCTCCTATAAGGTACCCATTGCCCATTTACGTAATTAGCTCTAGTAGAATCGACATTGGCCATATTAGACGAAATAACATCCATTCTTAATCGTTGTGCCGTTAATGCGCTTGTCGTTACATTCAAGCTATGAAACATCTCTATTTCCCTCCTTTAATGACCGTTTGTAACGTTTGAAATTTCCCATTTATTCTTTCCGTTAATGCGTTGTAATAAATTTGGTTCGTTGCTAAATCTGCCATTTCTTTATCTAAATCGACACTATTTCCGTTATGGTTATATTGAACATTTTTTCGATTAACAATTGAAAGATTACCAGATGATGATTGAAAAGGAATGTGACGGATATTTGTGCGTTTAGCTTCGATCACTTTTGCTTTTTCTTGTGCGAAAAATGCACTAAAGTTTACATCTTTTGCCTTATAGTTTGGTGTATCAACATTAGCTATATTGCTAGATATGACTTTTTGCTTAACAGAAGAATAATCTAGTCCTTTTTCCAATATTGAAATAGTATTGGAGAATAACAATTTCATCACCTCGTAATCTTTTTGTATCATTTATTACATTTTATTTTCTGACAAATTTCGATATCTACGTTACATTTTAAGGTAGGTATTCCCAATTGTCTATGTGAAATAAGTAATATTTCTTGTGTCTTTTTTCCTGTTTTTTATAAAATACCCTCATAAAATATACTTATTTACGAATATTTATAGATTACCAAAAAAGAAAAAACGTTTTTATTATTTTTAAGTTAAATTCGAAAAAATTCCATGAATAATTCTATTTTTCGACATATTTCTCAAATTTCCTGCCTTATTATATAGTCCTTTTATACTAAATTAACATATGTAACAACTATTACATGAATATAAAATTCGAAAATATATTGTCAAACTCATGAAAAAATATTGTCAATAATTACAATAAAAAAGCAGGTGTTGAATCGCCAAAAGATAGAGCAATTCTATTCTTTTCGGCGATGCTAAACACCTGCTTTAATTTAACTATATTAATTTGATTTTAATTTTTCCAATTCAACTAGGAACTTGTCATTTAATACTTTAATATACGTACCTTTCATACCTAATGAGCGAGATTCAATAACTCCTGCACTCTCTAATTTTCTAAGTGCATTAACGATAACAGATCTAGTAATTCCAACACGATCGGCAATTTTTGATGCAACTAAAAGTCCTTCTGTTCCTTTTAACTCTTCAAAAATATGTTCGATAGCTTCTAATTCACTATATGAAAGTGAGCTGATTGCCATTTGTACAACGGCTTTACTTCTTGCTTCTTCTTCGATTTCTTCAGCTTTTTCACGAAGAATTTCCATCCCTACAACTGTTGCACCATACTCTCCTAAAATTAAGTCATCGTCATTAAATTCTTTATCCAAGCGAGCTAAAATTAACGTTCCTAGACGTTCTCCTCCACCGATAATTGGAACGATGGTTGTTAAACCATCTTTGAATAGATCCTTGTTTTCCACAGGGAAAGCAGTGTATTCACTATTAACATCCAAGTTTGGAGAAGTTTCTTTAACATTAAATAAGTTTTTTGTATATTCTTCTGGAAATTGACGATCTTCTAACATTTTTTTCATACGTTCATTTTCAATTTGTTGGTTAATAGCAAATCCAAGTAATTTTCCACGTCTACTTACGACGAATACATTCGCTTCAATTACATCTCTTAAAGTTTCCGCCATTTCTTTAAAGTTTACGGGTTTTCCTGCAGCATTTTGTAACATTGAATTAATTTTTCTTGTTTTTGATAATAAATTCATTTTCGTTTCCTCCTAATACTATATTCATTATTTCGATATAATGTAGGTTCATTGCTATGTAAGATTGAATCGAGTTAATTATAAAATAAATTGACTTAAATCTTTATCTTTCGAAATCGCTTGTAATTTTTCATCCACATATTGAGGGGTAATCGTAATCTTTTCTAACGTAATATCTGGCGCCTCAAATGACAAATCTTCTAATAGTTTTTCCATAATCGTATGCAATCGTCTTGCGCCGATATTATCCGTCGTTTGGTTTACTTCAAACGCAATCTCTGCAATTCTACGAATAGCATCGTCAGAAAATTCAATTTTTATACCTTCCGTTTCAAGTAGCGCAATATATTGTTTGATGAGCGCATTATCCGGCTCCACTAAAATACGAACAAAATCTTCAACTAACAATTTCTTCAATTCCACTCGAATCGGAAATCTTCCTTGAAGCTCTGGTATTAAGTCGGATGGTTTTGCCATATGAAAGGCCCCAGCTGCAATAAATAAGATGTGATCCGTTTTTACTGGACCATATTTTGTAACAACTGTTGATCCTTCTACCACTGGCAAAATATCTCGTTGAACACCTTCCCGCGAAATATCCGCTGATGATTGATTGGAAGATTTACTAGCAATTTTATCAATTTCATCGATAAAAATTATGCCTGTTTGTTCAGCGCGGAAAATTGCTTCTTGTGTAACTTCATCCATGTCAATTAATTTTTGTGCTTCCTCATTTGTTAAAATTTTTCTTGCATCTTTCACAGGGAGTTTCCGCTTTTTCTTTTTCCTTGGCATTAAACTACTTAAAGCATCTTGCATATTCATTCCCATTTGTTCCAAACCAGAACCTTGGAATAAATCAAACATGGATGGAGCTTGTTCTTCAACTTCAATGGTTACAAGCTCATTTTCTAGCTCGCCTTTTTCAAGTTTTTCACGAATCATTTTTCTTCGTTCAGTTAGTTTCATTTCTTGTTCTTCTGATTCAGAATTGTTTTGTTGTTGGTTATTTGTTCCAAACAACATTTCGAAAGGATTTTTAAATTGATTGTTAGACTTATTAGATGATGGTGCTAAAATTTCTACAAGACGACGATTGGCGTTAATTTCTGCTTTTTCTTTTACCTGTAGCATTTTTTCTTCTTTCACTAATCTTACGCTCGTTTCCACTAAATCACGAACCATCGATTCAACATCACGACCGACATAACCTACTTCCGTAAATTTAGTCGCTTCAACTTTTACGAAAGGCGCTCCTACTAGTTTGGCAATTCTCCGAGCAATTTCAGTTTTCCCTACTCCTGTTGGTCCAATCATTAAAATATTTTTTGGAACAATTTCGTCACGAATATTTTCTCCTAATAATGACCTGCGATAGCGGTTTCTTAATGCAATGGCAACAGCTCGTTTTGCTTCTTTTTGACCAACAATATATTGATCAAGCTTTTCAACAATTTGTCGAGGAGTTAATTGAAACCCTTTTTGGTTCATTGGATCACCCCATTATAGTTCTTCAACAATAATATTTTCATTTGTATACACACATATCTCTGCCGCGGTTTCTAACGCTGCTTTTGCAATTTCTTTTGCTGTTAGTTGGCCACCAGCAAATTTTTTTAACGCTCTTCCTGCAGCTAAAGCATAATTCCCACCGGAACCAATGGCTAAAATACCATCATCCGGTTCAATTACTTCTCCGGTTCCTGAAATTAATAATAAATGAGATTCATTCATTACGATTAACATGGCTTCTAGCTTCCTTAATACTTTATCGCTTCTCCATTGTTTCGCAAGTTCCACCGCAGCTCTTTGGAGATTTCCATTAAATTCTTCCAACTTCCCTTCAAACATTTCAAACAATGTAAATGCATCCGCAACTGACCCCGCAAAACCGGCTAATACTTTTCCGTTAAATAACTTTCTTACTTTTCTTGCAGTATGTTTCATGACAACTGCATTTCCAAAAGTTACTTGACCATCTCCTGCCATTGCAGCACTTCCTTTATGATGGATGGCAAAAATGGTAGTTGCATGAAAGTTGCCCATAAAAAAACCTCCCTCCCGCTCAATTATGCGCGTGGATGATGCTTTAAGTATGACCTTCTTAAATGTTCCTTCGTAACATGTGTATACACTTGCGTTGAAGATAATGATGAATGACCTAAAAGCTCTTGAACAGAACGTAAATCTGCACCATTATTCAACATGTGAGTAGCAAAGGTATGCCTCAACATATGCGGGTGAATGTGGGATAACTTTGCTGTTTTTTCTATTAAGTCATTTAAAATATGTCTGATTCCTCGATCCGTTAATTTACCGCCTCGATGGTTAACAAACAAAAACGAGTGACTTTGTTTATTTTCCATTAATTTTTTTCTGCCATCATTGATATATTGAACGATAGCATTCTTGGCCATTGAACCAAAAGGAACATATCTTTCTTTATTTCCTTTTCCTTTAACTAAAATAACGGATAAAAATTCATCAATATGTTGTAACTCTATATTCACACATTCACTTACACGTATACCTGTTCCGTATAGTAGTTCAAGCAATGCCTTATTTCTCTGCCCTATAGGTGTTGACTCATCACAAACATGAAACAAATGTTCTAACTCTTCTTCATAAAAAAATTGCGGAAGCCGTTTTTCCAGTTTGGGTGTAGAGACATAGGAGAAAGGATTATCTTCCACGATTTTTTCACGATTTAATAGTTTGTAAAAACTGCGTAAGCTAGAAATTTTGCGTGATATTGACCTTTTGGCATACCTTTTTTCATAAAGGCTCGTCATATACAATCTTGCAACATTTACGTCAACCTCACAGATATCTGAGATTCCTTGTTCATTCATGAACATAAAAAAATCTTCGATATCCTTTTTGTATTGACTAACAGTATGTTCGGAATAATTTTTTTCAATCGTTAAGTATTCAATAAATGTATATAACGAACGCTCTTTCATGGCCTTCACCTCACAAAGGGCTACTAAATATTAACATAGTTTTCTTGTAAAAGCAACGAATTTTACAATTTTTTCACAAAGTTCTGAATTGTTTCTAATGCCCTTTTTGCGTGAAGTTCCGCTCTTTCAGCTTTCCCTTTCACTTTATAAGGAAGCTCTGGGAATAAGCCAAAATTCACATTCATCGGTTGGAAATTATTTGGATTAGCCGTTGTAATGTATCGTGCCATACTACCAATAGCAGTTTCTTCAGGAAAAATCACTGGATCCTGACCAGCGGCTATTCTAGCGGCATTGATCCCTGCAACTAGACCGCTTGCAGCAGATTCAACATACCCTTCCACACCTGTCATTTGACCAGCAAAAAATAAGGTAGATTTCATTTTAAATTGATAGGTTGGCATTAAAACTTTCGGTGAATTAATAAAAGTATTTCGATGCATGACACCGTAACGAACAATTTCTGCGTTTTCAAGACCAGGTATCATTTGAATGACTTCTTTTTGAGGTCCCCATTTTAAGTGTGTTTGGAAACCTACTATATTATATAATGTCCCAGCTGCATCATCTTGACGGAGTTGAACGACTGCATACGGCCTTTTACCTGTTCTTGGATCTTCCAAACCAACAGGCTTTAATGGTCCAAATAACATCGTCTTTTTTCCTCGTTTAGCCATTACTTCAATGGGCATACATCCTTCAAAGAATATCTCTTTTTCAAATTCTTTTAAAGGTACTGTTTCCGCATAGATTAATGCTTCGTAAAAACGATCAAATTCTTCTTCTGTCATTGGACAATTTATATAAGCCGCTTCCCCTTTATCATAGCGAGATTTATAATAAACTTTGTCCATGTTAATGCTCTCTTTTTCAATAATCGGAGCAGCAGCATCATAAAAATATAAGTAGTCCTCGCCTGTTAATTTTTTTAGTTGTTCAGATAAAGTTGGACTTGTTAATGGTCCAGTTGCTATAACCGTAATACCTTCTGGAATCGAAGTAACTTCCTCATGAATTACCTCTACATTCGGGTGATTTTTTAAACTCGATGTTACATATCCGGCAAATTCGTGACGATCAACAGCTAATGCACCACCTGCTGGTACTTGACATTTATCGGCAGAGGAAATAATTAATGAATTTAATTTTCTCATCTCCTCTTTTATGACACCAACAGCATTCGTCAGCGAATTAGCTCTTAAAGAATTACTACATACTAATTCAGCGAATTTATCGGTATGATGGGCCGGTGTTTGTTTAACCGGTCTCATCTCATAAAGTTTCACTTTAATTCCACGATTAGCGATTTGCCATGCGGCTTCACTTCCTGCTAACCCTGCTCCCACTACATTTACGATCGGTTCAGTCATATTCATCCTCCTATGGAGCTAATAGCTTCTTATGTATATTTTTCTACCCATTTTATTCAAATCTTACTCTTCTATATTGATTGTAACCAATAGCATTTTACAATACGAAACAAAAATAAAAAAGTTTCATATTCAGCTGTAATAAAATTGACAAATGACTGTAACAACTTTTAAAGAAAATTCCAATATTGAAGGCAATTGGAAAAGAGTGAGCAAACGCCCACTCTACTCTATTGCTGCGGTTCCTCTTTATATTGACATTCAGTACATTGAACTTGTATTCCTTTTTTTAATTTTTTCTCTACGAGTAAACCATTACAATTTGGACAAGGTCTTTGTAACGGTTTATCCCAAGAAACGAAGTCGCAAGCTGGGAAACGATCACAACCGTAAAATAATCTTTTCTTTTTACTTTTTCGTTCTACAATATTTCCTTCATGACATTTCGGACATTTGACACCAATGTTTTTCACGATTGCTTTTGTATTTCGACATTCAGGGAAGTTACTGCAAGCCATAAATTTTCCAAAACGCCCCATTTTATAGACCATCGGATTGCCACATAATTCACAGTTTTCTCCGGTTTGTTCATCTTCTATTTCAACTTCTTGCATTTCTTGCTCAGCATTTTTTAAATTCTTTTCCAAACCTTTATAAAATTCATCAATAATCGTTACCCATTTGACTTTACCTTCTTCAATCTCGTCAAGATTTTTTTCCATTTTTGCCGTAAATTCAACATCTAATATTTCCGGGAAAAATTGCAACATCAATTCTGTAACAATTTCCCCAAGCTCGGTGGGAACAAAGCGTTTATTTTCCAATGATACATAACCACGTCGCTGAATCGTATCTAGTGTCGGTGCATACGTAGAAGGACGCCCGATCCCTAACTCTTCTAAAGTTTTCACCAGTCTTGCTTCCGTATATCGAGGAGGCGGTTGTGTGAAATGCTGTTTTGGTGTGATTTTGTCTGTTTTTACCTGATCTCCTTCTTTTAAATCCGGAAGCATATTTTCCCTTTCTTCGTTTTGATCATCGGTACCTTCAACATATACTTTCATAAAACCTTGAAACTTTATTTTTGATCCATTAGCTCTGAAAACAACGGACCCGTTTGATAAATCAACGGTCATTGTATCCATAATCGCCTGAGCCATTTGACTAGCGATAAATCGTTCCCAAATTAATTTATACAATCTCCATTGATCTCGGGACAAGTATGGTTTTATTGAATTCGGGTCCCTAAAAACGCTTGTTGGACGAATCGCTTCGTGTGCATCTTGCGTTTTATTCTGCTGTTTCTTTTCTTTTTTCAACTCATTTGATACAAATTCTTTTCCGAACTGTTGTTCAATATATTGAGTTGCTTCTTTTTGTGCCACTTCTGACACACGTGTGGAATCGGTTCTCATATATGTAATTAATCCGATTGTTCCTTCTTTTCCTATATCGATTCCTTCATATAATTGTTGAGCCAACATCATTGTTTTTTTCGCTCGGAAATTTAATTTACGAGCTGCTTCTTGTTGAAGTGATGATGTCGTAAACGGCGGTGCTGGACTTCTTCTACGCTCTTTTTTTGTAACCGTTTTAACAGTAAAAGCAGAATTTTCAATTTCCCTTAAAATTGCTTTCACTTCATCTTCCGTTTTAAGCTGAATCTTTTTCCCGCCTTTACCATAAAAAGATGCGGTAAATGAATGTTTATCTATGAGAAAATGACCATCAATTGTCCAGTATTCTTCAGGTTTGAAATTTTTGATTTCCTTTTCTCTGTCGATAATTAATCGAACAGCTACAGATTGAACTCTACCTGCGCTTAGTCCTTTCTTCACCTTTTTCCATAATAAAGGGCTAATATTATATCCGACTAGTCGGTCCAAAATTCTTCTTGCTTGTTGAGCGTCTACTAAATCCATATTGATTGGACGTGGATGTTTAAAAGATTCTTTGATCGCATCTTTTGTAATCTCATTGAACACAACTCTTAAATCGGAATGAATATCTAAGTCTAAGCTATTTGCTAAGTGCCATGCGATTGCTTCCCCTTCTCGGTCAGGGTCAGCTGCTAGGAATACTTTCTTCGCTTTTTTTGCAGCATTCTTTAACTCTTTCAATAAGGGACCTTTTCCCCTAATGGTGATATATTTTGGTTCATAATGATTTTTTATATCAACACCCATTTGACTTTTCGGTAAATCACGAACATGTCCCATAGATGCTTTAACCTTATATTTTTTTCCTAAATAACGTTCAATAGTTTTTGCTTTTGCTGGCGATTCCACTATTACTAAGTAGTCTGACATCTATTATCCTCCTTAGAGGGGTAAATTACAAATCTCCACTAATTATTAAAGAATTATTTAACATTTGTCAACTGTATTCCATTAATTCTTTCAATGATTGTAAAAATACCCGTTTATTATTTTATATATACATTTTTGCTTGTTTGTTTCCAACATTCACTCAAATATTTGAAGTTCCTCTAATATGTCATCGATGGAAATAACCGGTTTTGCTCCGTCTTGAATTAATTGATTGGTTCCCTTAGACCATTCGCTAAAGATGGAACCTGGTACAGAATATACGTCTCTACCTTCGTTTAATGCGAATTGTGCAGTAATTAATGAGCCGCTTTTCTCTTTCGCTTCTACTACTAATACTGCTTGTGATAAGCCGCTAATAATTCTGTTTCTCGCGGGGAAATTCATTTTAGCTGGCCTTCTCATCGGGGGATATTCAGAAACTAATAAATGGTTTTCCCCGATCAGGTTCGCAAGGGACGTATGTTCTTTTGGGTAAATATGAGCAAAACCACTTCCAAGAACCGCAATCGTGTGACCATTAGTCTTAATCGCAGTTATATGAGCATGAGAATCTATCCCTCTTGCTAATCCACTTATAATGGTATATCCATTTTTAACTAATTCTGTTACAAAATAGTTTGTGCATTGTCGTCCATAATCTGTTGGCGTTCTCGAACCAACAACTGCGATTTTCTTTCTATTATGTAATAAGTTTATATTTCCTTTCAAATATAATACCCATGGTGGTTCAAATATTTGTTTAAGCAATGGTGGGTATTCCTTGTCCATAATCGTGATTATTTTTATACCATGATTATTATAAGTTTTCAACTTTTCTTCAATATCAATGTTTTGAAAATTATCGACAAAGTGGTTTGGGAGTTTTAAAGGTGAGGATTTTAATAGTTCATTACTATCGTTGAGGAATTTAAGAGTGGAATCTATTTTCAACAATTGATAGATCGTTTTCCAACCAATACCGTCACAATGATGTAAATGGATTAATCGCTTTCGCACATCATCCAAAACTATCACCCTTTGCAATATGATGAAAACGCCTCCTATTTCAGGAGGCGGGTATTCATTAATGTGTTTTACATTTTTCGTATAAACCTTTTTCTTTTAATACTTTAATTAATGTTTCACCAATAACAGAAGGCGTTTCAGCTACTTGAATGCCGCATTCGTTCATTACACGAATTTTTTCATCTGCCGTACCTTTACCACCAGAGATAATTGCACCAGCATGGCCCATACGTTTTCCAGGAGGTGCTGTACGACCACCGATAAAGCCAACAACAGGTTTTGTCATATTTGCTTTTACCCATTCAGCAGCTTCTTCTTCCGCAGTACCGCCAATTTCCCCAATCATAATAACCGCATATGTTTCAGGATCTTCGTTAAATGCTTTTAATACATCAATAAAGTTTGTACCATTGACAGGGTCTCCACCGATACCAACTGCTGTTGATTGACCGATACCTGCTTGAGATAATTGATGTACTGCTTCATAAGTTAACGTACCAGAACGAGAAACGACACCGATATGGCCTTTTGTATGAATGTATCCAGGCATAATTCCAATTTTACATTCGCCAGGTGTAATTACTCCAGGGCAGTTTGGACCAATTAAACGAGTCTTTTTCCCTTCCATATAACGTTTTACTTTTACCATATCTAAAACAGGGATATGTTCTGTAATACAGATAACTAAATCTAATTCAGCGTCTACTGCTTCCATAATCGCATCAGCTGCAAATGGTGCTGGAACATATATAACAGAAGCATTCGCACCAGTTGCTTTTACAGCTTCTTCAACTGTATTAAATACAGGTACACCTTCAACTTCTGTACCACCTTTACCAGGTGATGTTCCTCCAACGATGTTTGTTCCATATTCCAACATTTGTTTTGTATGGAAGAGAGCTGTTTTACCAGTGATACCTTGAACAATCACTTTTGTATCTTTATTAATAAAAACGCTCACGTTCTTTCCCACCTTTCATTTCTAGACAAGCAATATTTACCTATTTATTTTACAAGTTCAACAATTTTTTGAGCACCGTCAGCCATTGATTCAGCAGCGATAATATTTAATCCAGATTCATTTAGAATCTTTTTACCTAAGTCCACGTTTGTACCTTCTAAGCGTACAACTAACGGAACAGATAAACCAACTTGTTTCGCAGCTTCAACAACACCAGTTGCGATAACGTCACATTTCATAATTCCACCAAAAATGTTGACGAAAATTCCTTTTACATTTGGATCAGAAAGAATAATTTTGAACGCTTCTGTAACTTTTTCAGCTGTAGCACCGCCACCAACATCTAAGAAGTTAGCTGGCTCACCACCGTAATATTTAATGATGTCCATCGTTGCCATCGCAAGACCGGCACCATTAACCATACATCCAATATTTCCGTCTAAAGAAATATAACTTAAATCATATTTAGAAGCTTCAATTTCTTTTGGATCTTCTTCATCTAAATCACGATATTCTAAAATGTCTTTATGACGATATAGCGCGTTGGAATCAAAGTTTAATTTAGCATCAAGCGCCATAACTTTTCCGTCACCAGTTACAACAAGTGGATTGATTTCCGCAACGGAGCAATCTTTTTCCACAAATACATTGTATAAGCCCATCATGAATTTCACTGCTTGATTGACAAGCTCTGCTGGAATATTAATATTAAATGCAATACGACGAGCTTGGAAAGCTGTTAGTCCTACAACAGGATCGATATATTCTTTGAAAATCTTTTCAGGAGTTTTCGCTGCAACTTCTTCGATTTCTGTTCCACCTTCTTCAGATGCCATTAATACCACTCTAGAAGTTGCGCGGTCTAAAACTAATCCTACATAATATTCTTTCTTAATATCGCAGCCTTCTTCAATAAGTAAGCGCTTAACTTCTTTTCCTTCTGGACCTGTTTGATGGGTAACTAAAACTTTACCTAAAATTTCACTAGCATATGTACGAACTTCATCTAAATTTTTCGCAACTTTTACTCCACCAGCTTTTCCACGGCCACCAGCATGGATTTGCGCTTTTACTACTGTTACATCCGTCCCAAGACTTTTCGCTGCTTCTACTGCTTCTTCAACAGTAAACGCAACTTTCCCATTAGGAACGCTAACCCCATATTTTCTGAGGATTTCTTTTCCTTGGTACTCATGGATATTCATTTTCCATCCTCCTATCAAACTGTTCAATAAAAATACACTGCGTCTCCATTTTATAAAATGACGACATTATTGTCTACCGTTCGAGCTTAAAATCTAAAAAAATAATTCCCTAAATTCAAATAGAAAAATTTGGGTAAAACTATGGAATTTTGACATTTTGAACTAAGAAATTAAAGAACTTTTATTCATAGTTTCGTTTTATAGTAAACATTACCGCCTTCCTTAAGCGAGCCCTTAACAATAGCAATTCAATATCTAGATGTAAAGAAGCAAAGAGTATAAAAAGCTCGACTACTAATTAGCTGTAATCGAGCTTTTCATGTTAAAGTACATTATTCTTCAGCATTTTTTTCAATATCCTTTTCAATTTGATAAATAAAAGCAAATACTTCTGCTACTGCGACATACAATTCTTCAGGGATTGAATCGTGAATGTCCAATTTACTTAACATTTGAACAAGAGACGGATCTTCGTGTATGGGAATTTGATTTTCCTTTGCTTTTTCAATGATTTTTTCAGCAATTTTCCCTTTACCTTTCGCAGTGACAATTGGACTTTTATGCTTTCCTTCTTCATATCTTAAAGCAATAGCCGTTTTTCTAACATATGGTTTCATATTCTCACATCCAATTTAGAATGGACGATCGGATCGTTTTTACCTTTGGTAACCATTTTTAAATTCTTTTGTTCCTGAAATGGTTTTATGACAACACTTTGCAAATGATATTCAATCGATTGTAATCGTTCTTTTAGCATAGGAAAAAATTGTTGAATTCCTTTTTCAATCAATGGATGATCGTTGAAAATTCTCATCGAAATGATCCGATTTTGTATATTTAAATCAATCGCTAAATCTCCCAAACTTTCTAATTGTAACACGAATAAAATTCTGCAAAAATTCGGATCGATTTTACCAGTTTCATCCTTTTTCCCCGTCCAAGAGATTGTTGCATCGATCGGTTGATCAAACATTGCGATTGGGATTTGTAATTGATATTGAATCATTGTAGAAGAAGATTCATTGAATAATTGTTGACCAGTAATTCGATAAAGAACTTGTTCCGCTGTTTTACTTAATGATGAAGCCTGCTCACTTTTAACCAATTGAAGCAGTAATTCCTTAAGGGTTGTCTGTTCCTCTTGAACGTTCAATTTTACAAATTTATCATATTCGTATTGAAATCCAATTTCTTTAATAATATCTCGTATAAAATGAGCTACTTCAGTTCCGTTCTTCCATTCAACAACCTTGGGAATTTTTTGATTTAGTAACTGTTGAACTAATAAATGATCTTTTCGCAAAAATTGAAAAATAGTTTCATGTTTTACATTGGAAGAAATAATTTCCATTTGTTTTAATACATTCAAAAGCGGAGCATGGTCATTATTTTGTTTATTTAGCATGACCACTATCTTTTCTTTCATTTGATTAATGGAAACATCTTGCTCGATTGGTTCAAAAAGCGAGTGGTAAAGGATTTGAATAAATTGCTCTTTTGTTGCTAAATTGGGGAATAACCCCCAGTTTTTTAATAATTGAAATGAGTTTTGTGCTATATGTTCACTAGACTGTGGCTCAATCACCCTTAAGAGGAGCTCATTTTGTATATCATCGATTTTTTTTGGATTACTCCAAAGCAATTGTTGTAACATATGTTCAAGTTTTTTGATCGTAGGATTTGAATGATCCTCCTCAGGAATCTCATTTAGTAATTGGTTTAATAAATGAGTAACGGGGTGATTGAGAGTTTGCTCCAATAATGATTGAAATATTTCATGTCGTATTGGAAGGCCCTTTTTAACCATTTCCCCTATTACATTAACTCCAACTTCCATTGACTGGCTTTGTTTTATCAGGTGGCTCGCTTCCATTAACAACTCTTTCGTTAACGGGAGTTGATGCTTTTGAAAATATTCCACAATCATTCTTCGTTCTTTTGTCAATGGAATGGATAAATGTTTCAATATAAAATCATTTGGGTCGTCCAAAAATTTTGGAGTGATCGTTTTTACTATTAATTTTCCGTCTACATCTACAACTTGAAACCAATAACTTTTATTTAATTCAAGAGGTGTTAAAAGTTGTGCTGTTAGTTCACGACCACCGATTGTAATGGTTGCATATTGATGTTGATAAAGTTGTTTTATTTTTCCGTAAAATACTTCGCCTTTTTGAAATATTGGGAGAGATTGATCTGTAATGGTTTGAGATATAGTTCCATCCACTTTATTAACATTCACAACTCTCCCCTCCTTTTTCTTTATAGATCAATCATTTCTTTAATGGGACTAAAAGATTTTCTATGGATCGGTGTTGGACCGTAACGTCGAATGGCTTCTAAATGCTCTTTCGTCCCGTATCCTGCATTTTTCTCAAATCCATATTCAGGATATTTTTTACTATATTCCACCATTAAGCGGTCTCGGGTTACTTTCGCAACGATCGACGCAGCTGCAATTGAAACAGACTTCGCATCCCCTTTAATAATACTTTCCTGTGGGAAAGGCACATCTATTTCGAGAGCATCAATAAGTAAGTAATCAGGTTTCATACATAAAGCATGGACAGCATGGACCATTGCTTTTTTTGTTGCTTGATATATATTCAATACGTCAATTTCTTCCGCTTGAACAATACCAATTCCATAACTTACACAATTTTTCACGATATCTTCATACAATTGTTCCCGCTTTGCTTCCGTTAATTTTTTTGAATCATTTATTCCAGGCAAATAAAAATCATCAGGTAAAATGACGGAAGCTGCTACAACTGGTCCTGCAAGCGGTCCTCTTCCAACTTCATCAACTCCTGCAATCCGTTGGAATCCTTTTTGCTTTAATGATTTTTCAAATATCATCATGTTTTCAAATTGTTTGTTAAGCTCTAAACTCTTTTGAAAATTTTTCTCCCATTTTTTAACGAGCAATTGAACTCCTTTTCTTGAATCATTTTTACAACGAATGAAAAAAGGATCATCGACACTTTTAATGGATTGTAACTTTTCTTCAATTTCTTTTATTGTATATGTATCCATAAAAGACTTTCTCCTCTTATTTTTTATCGGTTCTGAAAAAAGAAAATGAAGGCCCTTGTAGGACCTTTCACTCAACATCCTTTATATCTATAGGCGTTTCTAACGTAATTCTGCCAAATTTTTCAGAACGAATATCGCGGATGATGATTTCAGACGTTTTATCATAATCAATCATACCACCGCTCATAAGACAACCTCTGTTTTTCCCAATAGCATCAAATAATTCAACGATTTCCTCTGGGATTTCTTGAAGTTGGTACCGTTCTTTTAGTCGATGCGGATATTCTTTCATTAAAAATTTTAACGTATAAACGGCGATATCTTGTAAATTTAATATTGTATCTTTTATCGCTCCAGTTACAGCAAGTTTATAACCAACTTCTTGGTCATCAAATTTTGGCCATAATATTCCAGGTGTATCGAGCAGTTCTAATTCTTTCCCTACTTTAATCCAACTTTGAGCTTTCGTGACACCTGGTGTATTCCCCGTTTTAGCAATATTTTTCTTTGCTAATCGATTAATTAGTGTAGATTTCCCTGAATTCGGAATCCCTACAATCATCGCGCGAATCGCTCTAGGATTTTGAATTCCTCTTGCTCTCATTTTATCGAATTTTTCTTTTAACAATTCTTTCGAAATTTGAACGATTTGCTTAATTCCGATTCCTTCTTGAGCGTTAATGGCTAATGTTGGAATATTTTTATTCTGAAAATAGTCTACCCATAATTTTGTTTTATCCGGATCAGCCATATCTGCCTTATTTAATAATATGATTCTAGGTTTTTGTTGAATCATTTCTTCAATCATCGGATTTTGCGAAGAATATGGTACTCTAGCATCTAAAATTTCAAAAACAATATCGATAAGTTTTAATTTTTCAGTTATCTCTCTCCTGGCTTTTGCCATGTGTCCAGGAAACCATTGGATTGTCAAACCGAATGTCTCCTTTCTAGTCTACAAATCTAATTTCTTTGTATGGCCAATAAACGAAATTCGTTTTCCCTAAAATTTCTTTCAATGGGATCGCCCCAATATGTCGACTATCTCGACTAAAACGTCGATTGTCACCTAAAACAAATATATGATCCTTAGGTACTGTTACGATAAAAGATTCCGTCAATAAGCCTTCCGTTTCTTTTTTTAATTCGTCTAAATAAGGTTCATCATATTTTTTACCATTTATGTATAACGTATCATTTCTATATTCAACCGTTTCCCCCGGTAAACCGATCACTCTTTTTATGTAATCCTTTTTTTCTGCAGCATGGAAAACAATGATATCGAAGCGTTTCGGTTCCCCAAACACATAGGAAAGTTTATTGACAATCATGCGATTATCATCTTTTAAGGTAGGGTACATAGATGACCCATCGACAATAATAGGAGTAAATAAAAAATATCGAATGATTCCCGCTAATGCCGCTGCAATTAATAAAGCTTTCGTCCATTCCCAAAGCTCGTTTTTCTTTTTCTTAGTCAATTTGCAGTTCCTCCAATTATATAATTGCTCTATTATTTATTTTACATAATTATATGGTTTCAAAACAATGAAAATAAAAATAATAGAAAAAACAATTTTTCTGAAAAGGAAAAGGAGCTTATTAAAATAAGCTCCTTTTAACGGTTTATTATCGAATTTCTTTAATACGTGCTGCTTTACCGCGAAGTTCACGTAAGTAATAAAGTTTCGCACGACGTACTTTACCACGACGTACAACTTCTAACTTCGCAATTTTTGGAGTGTGAACCGGGAATGTACGCTCAACTCCTACTCCGTAAGAAACCTTACGAACAGTAAAAGTTTCACTGATTCCGCCACCGCGACGTTTAATAACAACGCCTTCAAAAATTTGGATACGCTCGCGTGTACCCTCAACAACTTTTACGTGTACACGTACTGTGTCACCAGGGCGGAAATCCGGTAAATCAGTGCGAAGTTGTTCTTTAGTGATTTCTTGAATTAATTTATGCACTTTACTCAACTCCTTCTCCGGATGCTCTTACAATCTAAAAAATATTGCAGCGGAACATCGTTTTCAAGACAAAAGGGCAAAACTACCCTAAGTCACAAAATTAATCATAACATATGTGTTTTGTTGTTGCAATAGCTAGTTTTGTTCCTCTTTCAACTCGATTAGCCATTTCTTCTCTTGCTCGGTCAATGGATATTCTTCCAATAGATCAGGTCTTCTTTGAAGTGTTCTCTTCAAAGATTCTTTTTTTCTCCATTCTTCTATTTTTTTATGATCACCAGATAGTAATACATCTGGAACTTTATAGCCTCTAAAGTCTCTAGGTCTAGTATATTGAGGATGTTCTAAAAGTCCGGTAGAAAATGAATCTTGGACTGGGGATTGTTCATTCCCTAGAACACCAGGTAATAGACGGACGACACTGTCTATTATGACCATCGCCCCAAGTTCTCCACCAGTCAAAATAAAATCCCCAATCGAAATTTCATCCGTTACTACCATTTCTCGGATTCTCTCATCATATCCTTCGTAATGACCACAAATAAAAATTAAATGTTCCTCTTTCGACAATTGTTCCGCCATCTTTTGATTATATCGTTTTCCTTGTGGACATAATAAAATGACTCTCGGATTTTTACTATTACTTTTTGTTTTAATATCTTGAACCGCATCTACGATAGGTTGTGCTTTTAACACCATTCCCGCTCCTCCACCATAAGGATAATCATCAACAGTATGGTGTTTATTGTCAGCAAAATCGCGGAAATTCACAACATTGTATTCAACCTGTCCATTTAATGTTGCTTTATGCAACATCGATTCTCCTAGGACATTTGTAAACATATTTGGAAATAACGTTAAAATATCGATCCGCATTAGTCTAACAATCCTTCCATCGGTTCAATGACAATATACTTTTCCTTTACGTTCACTTCTACCACTACATGTTCAATATATGGGATATAATACGTCTTTCCTTTTCCTTTAACCACCCATACGTCATTCGCACCGGGAGTTAAAATTTCTGTAACTTTCCCAATTTCTTCATCATTTGGTAATAAAACTTTACAACCAATGATTTCATGGAAATAATATTCATCTTCATCAAGAGAATTCAATTGTTCTTCAGAAACTTTTAATATTCCTCCTTTCCATTTTTCAACATCATTAATAGAGTTATATCCTTCAAAGGATAATAAATCGAAGTTTTTATGTGTTCTCCAACTTTTAACGGTCAATGGAATAGGTTCTGCATTGTCAGGCATAAACAAATACAATTTATTTCCCTTTTTATATCGTTCATCTTTAAAATCGGTACGAGAGATAACACGTACTTCTCCAGCTATCCCATGTGTATTAACAATTTTTCCTACATTAAACCAATTACTCAATGTCTATCACCTCTAACGAATATCAACTACTATTCCATCTTTAATAACAATCGTTTTATCTCTTGTTTTTTCATCCCACTTGTCGCCAACTTCTACATTTATGATTGCTTGTACTTCACGATCTTTAATTTCACTGCCTAATGGCAATAATTCTAATTGTTTCAATTGAAAATCTAATAATTTTATTTTTTCTTGCCGATTGGATATTTCTTTTTCAAAATATGTTACAACTTGGCTGGGCGGATATTTTTTTTCTTTTCTTAGTCGCTTCATTTCAAACCGAAGCTGATCACATTCTTTTTGCCATTGATTTTTTCTTTGTTGAAACTGTTCATGAAGCCATTTTTTACTTTCTTCCGTTAATACTTGTTTTACCACAACCTTCTGTATTATTTGCATCCATATGGCCTCCCATTCAACAATACCCATTTTCTTATGACCTTAAAACCCATTATAACCGATATACCATTTCCTTTGATGAAAGCAATCCTTCGTCAAATGTTAGGGTTACATACTTTTTCTATATTGTCTAGTTGAAAAAAGGTGTCCCAAACTAAGGGACACCTTTTTATTCACCGATTTCTAGGAAAACCTTCTTTTTTTCTGTCGATCCTGCTGCTGCATAAACAACAGTTCGAATAGCTTTGGCGACTCTTCCTTGTTTACCGATAACTTTCCCCATATCGTTTTTATGAACGGAAAGTTTGTAAACAATACGGTGATCTTCTTCCGTGACGGTAACATTCACGTCATCCGGAGAATCTACCAACGACTTTACAATCGTTTCAATTAATGATTTCATCGCCATCATTATTTGTTGTATTTTAGATTATGAAATTTTTCCATAATCCCTTTTTTAGAAAGTAGGTTACGAACTGTGTCAGAAGGTTTTGCACCGGTTTGTAACCATTTAAGAGCTAATTCTTCGTTGATTTCGATTTGTGCTGGCTCACTTACTGGGTTGTACGTACCAATCGTTTCAATAAAACGACCGTCACGTGGAGAACGAGAGTCAGCTACTACAATACGATAAAAAGGAGATTTTTTTGCTCCCATACGTTTTAAACGAATTTTTACTGCCATTATTTAAGCACCTCCGAATAGTTTCACACAAGATAGTATAATATCAATTAGTTTTTAGTTTGTAAAGTGTTTTTTCTTAACAGTATGATTTTCCAATATAAATTATATATGGTCCATTACATAAATGGAAATTTAAATCCACCTTTTTTCTTACCTTTACCCATATTGGTCATTTGTTTCATCATTTTCTTCATATCTTCAAATTGCTTCAATAGTCGGTTTACTTCTTGAATATTTCTTCCGCTACCTTTAGCAATTCGTTTTCTGCGGCTTGCATTGATAATTTCCGGATTCATCTTTTCTTCCGGCGTCATCGAGCGAATAATTGCTTCCACATGACTAATTTGTTTTTCATCAATTTGCAAATTATTTAATCCTTTAATTTTATTTGCACCAGGAAGCATTTTTAACAATTCATCGAGTGGACCCATCTTTTTCACTTGGCTAAGCTGTTCGAGGAAGTCATCGAGTGTAAATGAAGCAGTTTTCATTTTCCGCTCTAACTCTTTTGCTTTTTCTGCGTCCACTGTTGCCTGTGCTTTTTCTATTAAGGTTAATACATCGCCCATTCCTAAAATTCTTGACGCCATACGTTCTGGATGGAAAGGTTCAATCGCATCCATTTTCTCCCCAAGACCGACAAATTTAATCGGCTTATTGGTTACAGCCCGAATGGATAATGCGGCTCCACCTCTTGTATCGCCATCAAGTTTAGTTAATATAACACCGGTAATCCCTAGCTGTTCATTGAAGCTATTAGCAACATTAACTGCATCTTGACCTGTCATGGCATCGACAACAAGGAATATCTCATCTGGTTGTACCTCTTCTTTAATGGCTTTTAATTCGTCCATTAAATGTACATCGATGTGTAGACGACCGGCTGTATCAATGAATACATAATCATGATGCTCTGCTTTCGCTTTTTCAATTGCTTCTTTAGCTATCGTAACCGGGCTAACTTGATCACCTAGGGAAAAAACAGGAATGGATAATTGCTTTCCTAATGTTTCTAATTGTTTAATCGCAGCAGGCCGATAAATATCCGCTGCAACTAATAACGGATTTCGGTTATGTTTTTTCCGAATAAAATTCGCTAATTTCCCGGTTGTTGTTGTTTTACCAGCCCCTTGCAACCCAACCATCATAATGACAGTAGGAGGACGAGAACTAACAGCAATTTTGCTTTGTTCTCCACCCATAAGTTCGGTTAATTCTTCCTTAACCACTTTTATTACTTGTTGACCGGGCGTCAGACTTTTCATAACTTCTTGTCCAACCGCTCGTTCACTTACTTTTTTAATAAAGTCTTTGACCACTTTAAAGTTAACGTCCGCTTCCAGTAATGCCAATCGGACTTCACGCATCATTTCTTTAACATCAGATTCAGAAACTTTACCTTTTCCGCGAATTTTTTGAATCGTCTGTTGCAGTCGGTCGGCTAACCCTTCAAATGCCATGATGCCGCCTCCTAATCTAATTTCTTAAGCGTTTGAATCATTTCTAACAATTGATTCTTATCAAAAGAATCGTTTTCGATCATATTTTCCATTTTTGAAAGCAACTTTGTGCGCTCTTGAAATTTATTAAACAGTAAAAGTTTTTCTTCATACTCTTCAAGCATCGCTTCTGTTCTTTTAATATTGTCATAGACTGCTTGACGGCTAACATTATATTCTTCCGCAATTTCACCAAGTGAGTAATCATCTAGATAGTAAAGGGACATATAGCTACGCTGCTTAGGAGTCAACAACGACTGATAAAAATCATATAAATAGTTCATTCGCGTTGTTTTCTCAAGCATCGTTATCCCTCCAGTGTTAAGTGAAAAACCTTTACAGGTATATATTACAAAATAAATTTGAGACTGTCAACTTTATAAAGGGAATAGGGACTCATATAGAAATAAGTGAGGTCAATCCTCACTTATTGTTGTTCGATCACATTTGAGAATAAGCCATATACATATTGTTCTGGATCGAATTCCTGTAAATCATCCATTTTTTCCCCAAGGCCGACAAATTTTACAGGAATCTTAAGTTCTTTTCGTATCGCTAAAACAATTCCACCTTTAGCGGTTCCATCGAGCTTTGTTAATACTATTCCTGTTACATCTGTAGATTCTTTAAACGTTTTCGCTTGCACTAAGGCATTTTGTCCAGTGGTAGCATCAAGAACTAACAATACTTCATGTGGTGCCCCTGGAATTTCCCGTTCAATAACTCTTTTTACTTTTTCAAGTTCTTTCATTAAGTTTACTTTATTTTGTAGACGTCCTGCTGTATCACAAAGTAAAATATCTACACCTCTAGATTTCGCGGCCTGAGCAGCATCATACATGACTGCTGCTGGATCAGATCCTTCACTTTGTTTAATGACCTCTACTCCAACGCGCTCTCCCCATACTTCCAATTGGTCAATAGCACCCGCACGAAACGTATCTCCAGCAGCTAACAATACTTTTTTACCTTCTTGTTTATATTTATAAGCTAATTTTCCGATCGTTGTTGTTTTTCCAACTCCATTTACTCCAACCATTAAAATAACAGTCAATCCATCTTCTTGAATATTCATTTTCGACAGTGCTTGTTCGCCGTCTTGATAAATCTCCACTAACTTTTCAGAAATAACATCTTGCATTTCGCTCGGTTCTTGAATATTACGGCGTTTTACTTCCATTTTTAATTCGTCGACTAATTCCATTACTGTCTCAAAGCCAACATCTGCTTGGATTAAAATTTCTTCCAATTCTTCGAAAAAATCTTCATCAACTTTTCGATAACGAGCTACAAGGTCGTTCACTTTTTCGGAAAAACTATTTCTTGTTTTCGCTAACCCTTCTTTAAATTTTTCCGTTACGGAATCTGTCCGTTTAGCGATCGTTTCCTTTAATTTTTTTAAAAAACTCAATACAACCACTCCTTCAAACGTATTAAACTAGTTCGACCGTTTCTTTATCTTCTAGACGGACTGATACAAGTTTGGACACACCAGACTCTTGCATCGTAATTCCATATAAGACGTCCGCGCCTTCCATCGTTCCTTTACGATGAGTGATGACGATAAATTGGGTTTCCTTACTAAATGCTTTTAGGTATTGACTAAATCTCGCAACATTAGCTTCATCCAATGCAGCCTCTACTTCGTCAAGAACACAAAACGGAACCGGTCGCACCTTTAAAATTGAAAATAGTAAAGCTATAGCTGTTAATGCTCTTTCTCCACCGGAAAGTAGTCCTAAATTTTGTAACTTTTTCCCTGGTGGTTGTGCTACAATTTCTACTCCTGTATGAAGCAAATCATTCGGATCGGTTAGTTTTAATTCTGCACGTCCACCACCAAACAATGACTGGAAGACGGATTCAAAGTGACTGCTAATCGCTTGAAACGTTTCTTCAAAACGTCTCTTCATTTCCTCATCCATTTCATCAATCACTTGGAATAAATTGTCCTTCGCATTTTGTAAATCATTTTTTTGTTCTAACAAAAATTCATATCGCTCTGAAACTCTTTCGTATTCTTCAATGGCCCCTAAATTCACGGTACCAAGTTCGTCAATCGTCTTTTTGATTAACTTTACTTTTTTCCGTGCCTCTTCATGAGGGACAGTAAGCGGGAATTGTTCTTTTGCCGCTTCAAAAGAAATCATATATTCTTCACGTAAATGATCGAGTTTATTTTCCAATTCTACATCCATGCGGTTTAGTTTCACTTCTTCATCTTTTAAAGAATCAGAAACACCTTTATGAAGCCTTTTTAATTCTTTTAATTCATTTTCAATATCTTCTCGTTGTTGTTGTAATGTTAATCGTTCCTCTCGATGTTGGCTTATAGCTTCCATCGTTTCATTTTTTTTCATTGCCTTAATTTTGGCTTCTTCTTCAAGAACGGATTCACCAGAAACATTCTCGACGATCTCTTGTTGAAGCAGTTGTAGGTCATTCTCATACATGGAAAGACGATTCTCATTTTCTTCAATTTCTTTATTGATTTGTTTCAATTGATTTTCAGCATGGTTGACTTGTTCAACCTTTTTAGCAAGTGAAATCTTTAATTCTTGAATTTCTTGCATAATCGATTCTTTTTCCGTTTGATCCGACGTTTTCTTTTCGGACAAACGATTGATTTCCAAATCCAATTGCTGAATATTTTGTTCATATTCTTCTAGCATCAATTCTAATTCTTGTTTTCTTGCTGTTAGGCGAGAACGTTCTTCATCAAGGGTTTTCTTCTCTTGATCATATAATGAAAGTCTTTCGTTAACATTTTTTTCTTCCCATTCGATATCTTTTAATAGATCTTTTAATTGCTGTTCTTGTTCGCGAAGCTCTTCACCTTTTGTTTGCACCTGTTGAAGTTTTTCTTCTTGAATTTTTACCTTTTCTTTTAATGATTTAACTTTGTCCTCTAATTTTTTCGTGGTTTCTTCCATATTAACTAGTTGTTTTTTTAATTGTTCGAGCTCTGTTTTTCTACTTAATAATGAACTCGTTTTTTGTTTGGAACCACCACCTGTCATCGATCCACCAGGATTGACGACATCACCTTCTAAAGTTACGATTCGGTAGCGATATTGTAAATGCTTTGCTAGTTCATTCGCACCTTTTAAATCTTTTGCAACAACGACATTTCCTAACAAATGATTGAAAATATTATTATATTTTGAATCAAATGTAATTAGCTGGACCGCAAGTCCTACATAAGAAGGATGATTTTCAATGGATTTTAAGACGGAAGGCGGAATTTCTCGGCCTTTCATTACTGATAGCGGAAGGAATGTTGCCCTTCCAAAGGAATGTCTTTTTAAAAACTGAATCGCTTCTCGGGCATTCGCTTCATTTTCTACCACAATATGCTGCATCGCATTACCTAAAGAAATTTCAATAGCAACTTCATATTCCTTGCTTACTTGAATTAGTTCCGCAACAGCACCTACAATACCAGATAATTCACCTTTTGCTTTTAAAATTTCTTTAACACCTTGGAAAAAGCCTGCATAGTCATCTTCCATTTCTTCTAACAATTCTTTTCTCGATTTTGCTTGTTGAATGTACTGGTATGCTTTGTATAGGTCAGATTCGGACTTTTTATATTGATTTAAAGTTAATTCCAATTCTTTTTGCTCATTTCGATAAATGGCTACTAAGTCTTCGATCTCATTCCTTAATAATGTTAAAGATTGATTTATTTTTTCTTTATTGGTGATGACTTCGTTTCTTTCCTCTAAAAATTTTTCATTTTCATGAACTAATTTTTCTAGTTTGGCTTCTTGTTGTAATAGTTGTTGTTCAATATAATTTTTCTCATTCTTACTGCCAGCTTTTGCATTTAAAAGCTCTATATAATCGCTTTTTAGTGTTTCAATTTTTTCTTCCACATCTTCGGAGAATAGTTGAAGTAATTTCTCTTTTTCTTTGAGAATTGAAGTCAGTTCTGATTTCTCATCTTGTAATGTTTTTAACTCTTTTTCGTATGTATTTCTATCTTGTGTAAATCGAGCTAAACGCTGCTTTATTTCTTCAATATTTTTCTTTAACTGTTCTTCGTTTTGACCAGCGTTTTTCTTTCTCTCTTTTAAAACTTCTTTTTGACCTTCTAGTTTCTCTAATTCTTCACTAGTATGTAAAAGAACATTTTGTAGATGAGTGATATGTTGATCTAACTCTGAAATTTCTACTTTTAACTTATCAATCTCTTCTTCTCTTTGTTGGATGGAAGTAAATAACTGTACTTCTTGATCCTTTTGTAAATCAATTTTTTGTTTTAATTCGTTCCATCGTTTATTTAAATCTTCAATATCTTTAACAATTAAAGCAACTTCGTATTGTTCTAGTTCTTCTTTTTTCTGTAAATATTCCTTTGCTATGGATGATTGAATTTTCAATGGCTCAAGTTGATTTTCCAACTCATGTAAAATATCATTAACGCGATTTAAATTATCTTGGGTTTCAAATAATTTCGTTTCAGCTTTCTTTTTTCTCGTTTTATACTTCAAAACTCCAGCTGCTTCCTCAAAAATGGATCGGCGTTCTTCAGCCTTACTATTCAAAATTTCTTCTACTTTTCCTTGACTGATAATTGAAAAAGCTTCCCGTCCTAATCCGGAATCCATGAATAAATCAACGATATCCTTTAGACGACAGCTTTGTTTATTAATTAGAAACTCACTTTCGCCAGAACGATAGATCCTTCTTGTTACACTTACCTCATTGTAATCAATAGGCAAAAAATGATCTTCATTATCTAATGTTAGTGTAACTTCCGCAAAGTTTAACGGTTTTCTCGAATCACTTCCGGCAAAAATGATATCTTCCATTTTTGCTCCTCGTAAACTTTTAGCAGATTGTTCTCCTAATACCCAACGGATGGCATCGGTAATATTACTTTTTCCACTTCCATTAGGACCAACAACCGCTGTAACACCATTAACAAACTCTACGGAAATTCTTTCTGCAAAGGATTTAAAACCTACTATATCTAATCTTTTGAGGAACATTTTCTTTTTCCTCCCATTTCTTATGATTCATTGATTTTACCGAATGTATGATTGGACTTTAAATGTGTTAAAGCCATTTGGGCAGCGTGCTGTTCCGCTTCTTTTTTCGATTTTCCTTTTCCTGTACCAAGTTCCGTACCATTTAAAGAAACTTTCGCAACAAATTCTCGGTTATGTGCCGGACCTGTTTCCAATAATATTTCGTATTCGATCACGCCAGCCGATTCTCTTTGAATTAGTTCTTGCAATTGAGATTTAAAATCCATCACATGAGAAAAAGCACCTTCTTTAATTTTTGGAAAGACAATCTCTTCTAAAAAGTGTTGAGCCGTTTCAATACCTTGATCTAAAAAAAGCGCCCCAATAAATGCTTCGAATACATCTGCTAACAATGCTGGTCTTGTCCTTCCACCTGTCATTTCTTCTCCTTTTCCTAAAAGGACAAGTTCACCGAAATTTAGTTCCATTGCAAATTTGACTAAAGAAGGTTCACAAACAACGGCAGCTCGAAGTTTTGTTAAATCCCCTTCACTCATGGTTGGATATGTCTTATATAAATAATGGGACACAAGTAATTCTAAAACGGCATCTCCTAAAAATTCTAAACGCTCATTGTCTTCCTTCCTTTTTCTACGATGCTCATTCACATACGATGAATGGGTAAATGCTTGCTTTAATATCGCTTCATTTTTAAAGCGAATCCCAATTTTTTCTTGAAACCTTTTAAAATTGGCGTCAATTATGGATTGATAATGTTTATCTCTGTCACGGTTAAGTTTTTTCATGACGTTCCTCCATCTACAACATTTTACAAATAAAGTTTATTCAAACTGAATCTTTCCCAAAAGAGATACAGTAATATTTACGCTATAACCCTTCTATCATATCATTTATAAAATTGTACATAAATATGTTTTTTCATTGAATATACAAGAATAAAATTCATCTTTTGAAACGTCACATTTTAATCGTTACAATTTTATTATCGATAAATAATCAATGGAGTTCATATATGGTAACAAATTTTTCATTGAAGTAAAAAAGAAGTGGCAAGATTCGTTTCAATCCATTTGTTGAGGTATATGGCCGTTTATGTAACCGATTATACACAAATTTTATGAAACTACGTTGAAAAGAAGTAATAATCTTTCTTAGAAAAAATGGGTGCCCTTCTATTTAGGCACCCTTGTATTCATTACATTTTGCTTTTTATGTAATTTACAGCATCCCCAACTGTAACGATTTTTTCAGCTTCATCGTCTGAAATTTCCATTCCAAACTCATCTTCTAATTCCATGACAAGTTCTACTACATCAAGGGAATCTGCTCCTAGATCATCTTTGAAAGTTGCTTCCATTGTTACTTGAGATTCATCTACTCCAAGACGATCTACTATAATTTTAGTTACACGCTCTAATACATCTGCCATATGTATCACCTCCCCTCAAGTCATTATAGACAATCCATTTGATGAAAGCTATATTTTCTTTCAACAAATCGAATTGATGATGAATTTACATATACATACCACCATTGACATGAATAGTTTGTCCGGTAATATAGCTGCTATCATCAGATGCTAAAAAGGAAACGACTTTCGCTATTTCTTTTGGTTCTCCGATTCTAGCAAGTGGTATTTGTTTTAACATTTCCGCTTTTACCTCTTCCGGCAATTGTTCCGTCATATCAGTGGCAATATACCCAGGTGCTACTGCATTAACTGTAATTCCCCTTGCAGCAAGTTCTCTAGCTGCTGTCTTTGTTAACCCAATGACACCAGATTTAGCTGCCACATAATTAGCTTGTCCAGCATTTCCGCTAAAACCGACGATCGAAGAAATGTTAATGATTCTTCCCGAACGTTGTTTCATCATTTGACGTGTGACAGCTTTTGTACAGAGAAATACACCTTTTAAATTTGTATTCATCACATCGTCCCAATCAGATTCTTTCATACGCATTAACAATTGGTCTCTTGTGATTCCTGCGTTATTAACTAAAATATCAAGTTTTCCAAATTGTTGAATCGTTTCATCAACCATTTTTTGTACATCTTCACTAGAAGAAATATTCGCTTGGATAGAAAAAGATTTTCTCCCCATGGCGATAATTTCTTGAACGACTTCCTTTGCTTTTGCTTCGCTACCTGCGTAGTTTACCACTACATCGGCACCTTCACGAGCTAGTTCGAGCGCAATTTCTCTTCCTATTCCACGTGATGCGCCAGTCACTAACGCAACTTTTCCATTTAACCTCACACTTATTCCCCCTTCAACTGTTGGATACAATCAGCTAAACTTTTCTCATCGTAGACTGAATGTACTTTTAATGAACGATCAACTTTTTTAACAAGACCAGATAAAACTTTACCTGCACCAATTTCGATAAATGTGTCAACACCTAGTTCGACCAATGTGCGTACAGAATCTTCCCATAACACAGGTGAATACAGCTGTTTAATTAACAAATCTTTAATTTCATGAGCATCTTGAACCGGTTTAGCTGTAACATTGGCAATAAGCGGTACTTTCGCATCATTGATAGTAATTTCATTTAATACTTTTTCTAAATGTTGAGAAGCAGGTTTCATTAATTCGGAATGAAACGGTCCACTCACTTCAAGGAGGACGGCACGTTTTGCACCGTTTTCTTTTAAACGCTCAACAGCTATTTCGACACCTTTTCTTTTTCCTGAAATGACAATTTGTCCAGGACAATTTAAATTGGCGAGTTGAACTAAATGTCCTTCTTTTGTTACTTCATCGGTAATCAATTTAATTTTTTCACGATCCATGCCAAGAATGGCTGCCATTGTTCCTTCACCATTAGGAACAGCGTCTTCCATGAATTCTCCTCTTTTTCTAACCGCATAGACTCCATCTTCAAAAGATATTGCACCTGCTGCAACTAACGCTGAATATTCACCTAAACTATGACCAGCAACATAATCTGGTTTAATTCCTTCTTTTTCTATTAATTGCAATACAGCAATACTTGTTGTTAATAAAGCTGGCTGAGCATTTGTTGTTAACGTTAATTTTTCTTGTGGCCCTTCAAAAATACATTGCGATAATGGTTCTCCTAATCGTTCATCAGCTTTTTCAAAGATTGAACGAACTTCTTCATATCGATCATAAAATTCTTTTCCCATCCCTACCGTTTGGGAGCCTTGTCCAGGAAAAAGAAAAGCGATTTTCCCCATTCATTTTCCTCCTTATTCTTTTTGTGCGTTTTCTGATTCTAGAAATTTTGCGATTGTTTCTGGAACTTGATTCATGACAATATCTCTTGTTTGGCGAATGGCATGAAAGATCGCCGTTGAATCACTAGATCCATGTGCTTTAATAACAGGTGCTTTTAATCCGAATAAACCTGCACCACCATACTCCGAATAATCGAGCTTATTTTTTAATGATGTTAAATCGTTCTTTAATACAGCTGCAGCTAACTTACTTTTTAAACTACTGGTTAAAGCTCCCTTTAACATTTTAAATAATGACAGAGCTGTTCCTTCAATCGTTTTTAATACCATATTTCCTGTAAATCCATCGGTTACAACGACGTCGGCAACTCCGCTTAAAAGATCCCTTGCTTCAACATTTCCAATAAAATTAATATTCGTTTCTTTTAATAAATCATATGCTTGTTTCGTTAATTCGTTCCCTTTATTTTCTTCTGTTCCGATATTTAGTAATCCTACTGTAGGATTGGCTTTTCCACGAACCTTTTCCCAATAAATTGATCCCATGATGGCGTTTTGAACGAGATGAATTGGTTTTGCATCGCTATTGGCACCAACATCTAACAACAAAAATCCGCTTCCATCGATGGTAGGAAGAGTTGGTGCTAATGCCGGACGTTCAATCCCTTTTATTCTCCCAACTACAAATAAACCTGAAGTCATAAGTGCACCTGTATTCCCGGCAGAAATACAAGCATCTGCGCGCCCTTCGGCAGTTTCTTTCGCTGCTAAAACCATGGATGATTGCTTCTTTCTTCGCACCGCAAAAACAGGATCATCATCACTTTTAATAACTTCTTCTGTATGTAAAATGGATATTCTTTCGTTTTTTGTTAGCAGTGGAGTCATTTGTTTTTCATCACCAACTAATAGTATTTCTAGGTCTTTAAATTGATCCACCGCTCTTATTGCACCTTTAACAATTTCAACAGGTGCATGGTCTCCTCCCATTGCATCAATTGCTATTTTCATTACTTTCATCCTTTACTGTAGAGTTTCTATACATATGGAATTCTCCCTTAAAAACGAGCTCTTGTCCAACGAAACTTTCAACTTGAACAATTGTGCGATTCTTTTCTTTTTCGTGATGAATAACTTTCGCTTTAGCTATTACTCGTTCACCTTGACGAACTTGACGTGTAAACAAAATATTAGCCTTGGCTGTTAAAGCCAATTCATCATTGATAACAGCCACGGCTAATGAATTCGCTTGAGCAAATAAGTGATGACCCCGTGCAATTTGATTTCTTTTAAATACGTGTTCTTGTCTTACTTCAAAAAGCGATATGGCGCTTTTATCTAATTCGATATCTATAATTTCACCAACTACCTCATCGATTGGAAGTGAACGAACTTGCTCGGCAAAATTGGTTTGCGCCACATGTTTAATTCGTTCTCTTAATTCTGGGATTGATAGCTCCAATCGATCAAGGCGAATTGTTTGAATACTAACTCCAAACTTATCGGCAAGTTCTTCATCCGTAATAAATGGATTTTCCTCAATCTTCTGCTTTAATAACGCTTGCCTTTCTTTTTTACTTCTTCGCATTTGATTCACACCATTCAACTATTATGACTAGGTACTAATAGTAGTATATAAAAACAAAAAAAAGAATGCAATAGTTTGCATTCTTTAATCTAATTTTTCACCATGAATAATATTCGATTGTTCCAACTCTTTACGAAGGAAGCGATATTGCTCATCTTTCCAAAATGCCTCTGATTGAATGAGAATAGCAGCATCTTGTCTAGCTGTTTCTAAAGCGCGATAGTCATGAACCATATCGGCTATTTTGAATTCCGGAAGTCCGCTTTGTTTTTTACCAAAAAAGTCACCAGGACCCCTTAATTCTAAATCACGTTCACTCAATTCAAATCCATCATTCGTCTCAGTCATAATCCTCATTCGTTCTTTACCTATTTCAGATTTCGGATCCGCAAGTAAAATACAATATGATTGTTCTTGCCCTCTTCCTACACGTCCTCGAAGCTGATGTAATTGAGCTAGTCCAAAACGATCGGCATCATATATAAGCATAAAGGTTGCATTCGGTACATTTACTCCCACTTCTACAACAGTAGTGGAAACTAAAACTTGAACGTTATTTTCACTAAAAGCTTTCATCACTTCTTCTTTTTCATCTGGATGCAAACGCCCGTGCATTATGCCAATCGAATATCTTTTTTGAAAATGTTGAACGAGCATCGTATAAACGTCTATCGCATTTTGCACATCTAATTTTTCCGATTCTTCTATTAACGGACATATGACATAGGCTTGTCTTCCTTTTTCTAACTCTTTCTCCATAAAAGCAAGAACTCGCTCTAACATCTCATGTTTCGCCCAATACGTTTTCACCGGTTTCCTACCTTTTGGCATTTGATTAATAATGGAAACATCCATTTCACCAAATACGGTTATGGCTAATGTTCTTGGAATTGGTGTTGCAGTCATAAACAACGTATTAGGATTGATCCCTTTTTCTCGTAATACTCTTCTTTGCTCTACTCCAAAGCGATGTTGTTCATCGGTAATGACTAGTCCAAGATTAGAAAAATGTACATCATCTTGGATTAATGAATGTGTACCAATGATCACGTCGATCAAACCATTTTCTAAACGTTCGAGTATTTCTTTTCGCTTTTTACCTTTTACAGAGCTCGTTAACAAAGCCACATGTATGCCGAATGGTTCAAGCAATTGAAACAAAGATTCTGCATGTTGCTCTGCTAAAATTTCTGTTGGCACCATTAAAGCTCCTTGATACCCAGCTGTATAGGATGCAAATAACGCTATGGCAGCAACTACTGTTTTCCCAGAACCAACATCCCCTTGTAAAAGACGATTCATCCGATAAGGCGATGACAAATCTGTTAATATTTCTTTAACTACCTTCTGTTGGGCATCCGTCAATTCAAACGGAAGAGACTGGATGAATTGTTGAACTTTCTCTTCTTCAAACTTCATCATAACCCCTTTAGAAAGTTCTCGCTCAAACTTTCGCAACGCTTGCATTTTTAGTTGAAACAGCAAAAATTCTTCATAGACAAGTCTTCTTCTCCCTTGTTTCAAATCATAAGGATTGGATGGAAAATGTAGCATGCGAAGGGCATCTTTTTTTGTAACGAGACGATATCTCTCTCTTAAGGAAACTGGTAAGTTTTCTTCAATCTCTTGTCCAAATTGTTTCATTGCCATATAAATAAAACGACGCATTGTTTTTGTTGATAAATTGCTTTTAACAGAATATATCGGTTCAATTCTTTGTTGTTGGTTATGAACCCCAATTTTCCATTCATTTACCGTTATTTGCTGTCGATGTTTATTCCATTTTCCAGTTATGGTAATTATGTCGTTTATTTGAAGTTTGTTTTTTACATATGGCTGATTAAAAAAAACAGCTGTAATTAAATATCGGTCAACTAACACTCGTACTGTTAACCGTGATTTTTTTCGATTGTAATAAACAAGAGAAGGCTCACTGTGGATTTTCCCTTCAACAGTAACCTTCTCATCATGTTGTGCTTCGGCTAAATCTCGTAATGAATAGTCTTCATAACGGTATGGCAAGTGCATAAGGAGATCATATACAGAAAAAATATTCATGTCTGCTAACTTTTGTCCATTTTCTTCGCCAATACCTTTAATCACCGTGACTGAATCATAAATACTAGGCTTCACTTTTCGTAAGCGGAATTCCGAATATTTTTGCCTCCAGTTCTCGGCCAGTCGGAGTTGCCGCTAACCCTCCTTGTGCAGTTTCTTTTAATGCTACAGGCATTGATTGTCCAATTCTAAACATTGCTTCAATGACTTCATCGCATGGAATACGACTTGAAATTCCTGCAAGTGCCATATCCGCAGCAACCATTGCGTTTGCCGCACCCATCGCATTTCTTTTTACACAAGGAACTTCAACAAGCCCGGCAACAGGATCACATACTAGTCCCAGCATGTTTTTTAATGTGATTGCCATCGCTTCAGCACATTGTCTAGGTGTTCCTCCAGCCATCTCTACAATTGCTGCAGCAGCCATACCCGCTGCAGATCCAACCTCTGCTTGACATCCCCCTGCTGCTCCAGAAATGGATGCATTATTGGCGACAACAAAACCAAATGCTCCGGAAGTGAATAGAAAATCAATCATTTGCTCACGTGTTGGATTCAATTTATTTTTTACCGCAAAAAGCGTTCCTGGAACTACTCCTGCAGACCCAGCCGTTGGGGTAGCGCAAATGGTTCCCATTGCAGCGTTTACCTCATTTGTTGCAACCGCTTTACTTACAGCGTCAAGTAATAATTCACCTGATAAGAAGTTACCTTTTTCAATATATTTTTGTAATAGTACCGCATCTCCTCCCGTTAAACCGGAATGAGACTTGACACCATTTAATCCTCGTTCGACTGCTTGCTCCATCACAGTTAAATTTCGATCCATTTGCTCATATATTTCTTCTTTACTTTTCCCTGTTACTAACATTTCTTGCTCAACCATAATATGAGCAATTTTCATTTTTTTCGTTTCTGCTAATTCTACAAGTTCAGCAACGTTTCTAAATAAAATATTCACTCGGATTTCCCTCCTTCACCATTAGTGTATGAAAAAAGCACTACGTACTCAATCAACAATTTTTGTTACTTGTAAAATATTCGGTAGTTTAATAATTTCATCTATAACATGCTGATCAATATTTTGATCAACTTCAATGACCATAAGTGCAATTTTTCCTTTTTCTTTTCTAGATACTTCCATATGACCAATATTAATCTCATATTTTGCTAGGATATTTGAAACATTGGCAATCGTACCAAATCGGTCATTATGAACAACAAGAATGGCAGGGTGGTGTCCGGACAGTTTTAATTCAAAACCATTTAATTCAATAATTTCAATTTTTCCGCCACCAATCGAGATGCCAACTAATTCTAAATCCCCTTGGTCATCACCAAGATGAATACGAGCGGTATTTGGATGTTCAGTGATGGCATCTTCTTCAAAGAATTCAATTTTCATTCCTTTTTGATTGGCAATATTTAAGGAATCTTTAATTCGTTCATCAAACGTATCGAAATCTAACAGTCCACCTACGATTGCAACATCTGTACCATGACCTTTATATGTTTTAGCAAAAGATCCGTAAAGATATACATTTGCCCATTTCGGCTCACGGCCGAATAACTCTCTTGCGACTCTTCCAATTCTTGCTGCACCCGCGGTATGAGAACTTGATGGACCAATCATTATCGGTCCGATAATATCAAAAACGCTTTTATATTTCATCTTCATCTCCCCTTAAGGAAAAATAAAAAAAACGTTTACAATGAAATAGAAGGGTTAAACCCTTCTATTTTCACTTAACTCTATTCTATCGAAAAAATGAACGCATATAAAGGCTGTTTTCCATCATGGACTTCAATTTCCACAAATTGATAATTTTCTTCTACAAATGAAACAATATGGTCGACATCTTCTTCAGATGCATCTTCACCTTTTAAAATGGTTACTATTTCCGTATCATCATCGATAAGGTTTTGAAGTAATTCCTTCGCAGCTAGAACCATTTCTTTATTTTTTATTACGATCTTGCCTTCAGCGATACCCATAAAGTCGCCTTTTTCAATGGTCATTCCATCAATATTCGTATCTCTTACGGCAAAGGTAATTTGACCTGTTTTCACATGATTCATTGCTTCCTTCATGTTTTCTTCATTTTCTTCCGGAAGAATAGAAGGATTAAAAGCAAGTAATGCACTTATACCTTGTGGAATGGTTTTTGTAGGAATGACAATAACTTTACATGTCGCTAATTCTACAGCTTGCTCAGCTGCCATAATAATATTTTTATTATTCGGTAATACAAAAACTGTTTCCGCATGAACCTCTTCAATAGCCTTAACGATATCTTCCGTGCTCGGGTTCATCGTTTGTCCGCCTTCAATAACTTTTTGTGCACCTATACTTGTAAATAAATCTGCAATTCCACTTCCCATCGCAATCGTAACGATACCGTATGGTTGCTTTTCTTTTGTTTTTTCTTCCGTTTTTAACGGAGAGGTTTCACCAACTAAGCTGGAATGTTGTTCACGCATGTTTTCAATTTTCATATTAATTAGGCTACCATATCTTTGCCCGTATGTTAAAACTTCACCAGGCTGTTCAGAATGGATATGTACCTTCACAATTTCATCATCCGCTATTACTAATAACGAATCACCATATTGGCTTAAATCTTGACGGAATTTTTCTTCGGAAAACGGATGATTACGCAATTTTTCTTTCTCAAATTTCACCATAAATTCCGTACAATATCCATAAACTATATCTTCCGTACTCATATGGCTTTGAACATTTTTATGATGTTCTGCTTTCACCATATCTTCTAAATTTAATGGTTCCGTAGATGCAGGTAGCTTTTCTCCCTTTAATACAGATAAAAACCCTTCATAGACATAAACGAGTCCTTGACCACCACTGTCTACGACACCAACTTCTTTTAGTACAGGAAGAAGTTCCGGGGTACGTTGCAACGATGCTTTCGCTTCTTTTAAAACTTCTTCCATGACAACCGTAATATCTTTATTACGTTTAGCTGTTTCGATTCCTTTTTTCGCTGCATCTTTTGCAACCGTTAAAATCGTACCTTCTACTGGCTTCATTACCGCTTTATATGCCGTATCCACCCCAGCTTGAAGGGCATTGGCAAATTCTTGGGCCGTTAATGTAGGTTTAGCTTCTATTGCTTTTGCAAATCCACGGAATAATTGAGATAAAATAACGCCTGAGTTCCCTCTTGCGCCCATCAACAGTCCTTTCGATAAAGCACTGCTCACTTTTCCAATATGCTCTTGTACATGTTGTTTCACTTCTTTTGCACCTGATGTCATAGAAAGATTCATATTCGTTCCCGTATCTCCATCAGGTACAGGAAAAACGTTTAACGCATCGACTGCTTTTGCATTTGCTGCTAAATGATTGGCACCTTGAATCACCATTTCTGCGAAACGTTTTCCGTCTAATACTGTAATAGCCACAATCTTTCCTCCTTATTAAGGGTTCACAACTCGAACTCCATGAACATATATATTAACAGATTCTACAGATAAGCCAAGTGTTTTATTTAACGTATATTTCACTTTTGATTGAACATTATGTGCTACTTCAGAAATTTTCGTTCCGTAGCTGACAATAATGTACATATCGATATGTAGATCATCGTTTTCCTGACGTACAACTACTCCTTTAGAGAAGTTTTCTCTTCTTAAAATTTCAGATAATCCATCTTTCAGTTGATTTTTAGACGCCATTCCAACTATTCCGTAGCAATCAACTGCAGCTCCACCTGCAATTGCAGCTATAACATCATTGGAAATTTCAATATGTCCGTGCTTAGTTTTTAATTCAATGGACATTTACTTTTCCCCCTTTATAGCTTTTTAGAAGCTAAACACATTTTACTATAATAGAACTTTTTTTAAAAGATAAGTCCCCTTTCCTATTGAAGCAATGAACCGAAATAGATGTCAAGTATTTTTTCTTTAAACCAATAAAAACGATAGTTGCATTCTTATAGTTAGTATGATAAATTATTAAAGTATCTGATTGGATAATGAAAGAATCATGCAATCCTTTAGTTTGGCAGTGAGGAGGGAGTCATATATGCCACGTAAATGTGTAGTTACTGGTAAAAAAACAAGCTTCGGTAATTCACGTTCTCACGCTATGAATGCAAGCAAGCGTAAGTGGGGTGCGAACCTTCAAAAAGTTCGTATTCTTGTTAATGGTAAACCTAAACGTGTTTACGTTTCAGCACGTGCGTTAAAATCAGGTAAAGTTGAACGTGTATAATGTTTGAATCAGACATCTATGTTCTATAGATGTCTTTTTACTTTTATTTAGTTTCACCTATTCTCTATAAACATATGTCATTTCCATGAGATAAATAAAAGAAAGGGGCTGTCCGATAAGTCCCTAATAATGAAGCAAGTGGAGAAAAACGACTCGTTTTTCTCCACTTGCTTTTGTATTT